>NZ_VTPS01000002.1 GCF_008274215.1 Calorimonas adulescens
GCCAAGTTTGATACAGTTCCTGATGACTTTAAAAATAAAATATTAAAAATAGATGATGAAGCTAAACTTGATGAAATTTTAGTTGCAGTTATTAAAAGTGATTCAATAGATGAGGTATATAAAATGGTATGAGGCTTATTTCGTGGCCTTATACCATGGTTAAAAAAGAAAGGGCCGGGTTGAAAACTGTACCTTTTTCTTGCATACTCAATTCTTGCATATACTACTTATGGTATGCCATAAGAACTGTCCCCGCTGGCCCTTTTAAAATAATAACTACAAAAATGTTTAGTCTCCACATTTTAATTTACTCTCCTTATAAATTATTTAAAAATCTATAAGAAACTGTCTCGCCACTTTATTCACTTTCAAACTCTGCATAGATAGCAGTAGCATCATCATGAATACTAAAACGGGGATAATTTATGCATTCTGGATCTTGCAGTTCCAATTTCCTAAGACGGTTGGCCATATCTTCAAGTGTTTTATTCTCAAGGTCATTGAGCAATGACTCCCATGTGTTATAAGCACTAAATAAATCAACTAACCTTGAAAAACCGTCAGTTGACAGCAACAGTTTCCCACTATTTTTTATCTGAATTTTACCTGTTAAGGCGTTATCTATAGCGTTTATATCACCATTAAATATCCAATAGCTATTGGGAGTATTCATCTTGCTGCGGTTTTCTCTCAAGATTGGTGTTATTGCATTACGGGCTTCCTTAGATGTGAAGCCATAATCTACTTGAAGACGATATTTTTCAGTGATGGCTATCTTATCTAACACACCCACTGAATTATCTGTTATTACGTGTAGGCCATCGCTTTGAAAAACAGCAATAGTGACATCACCAAGAAGAATATAGTCTATACTTTCTTCATTTACACGGGTAATTGCAATGGCACAGCTGGGTATCTCCCATGGTTCTCGGCGGTGCAGTTCAGGGATCAAAGTATTTACTTCCTCTGCAGCCTCATACATGATATTTTTTAAAGATACTCTCGTATCATCTGTTCTGGTTTTGATTGTCTCATCGATTTTCTCAACAATTGATTGGACTTCGTATGTGGCTTTATCAGGCTTGTCAGAAGATAGTGCTGTAGCTCCGTCTATTACCCAAAAAACATTTTCTTTATGCCCTTGAAGGTCTAAATTTACATATCCACCAGACACCGAGACTTCATCTATTCTTGTAAATTTCAATCAAAATCCTCCATTCATATAAATGATAGGTAATAATGTTAGAAGTAAACCAATCAGGAATACAAGAAGGCTCCTCTGCCAATAGGTCTTCCCATGAAGTATAATACTAAGAGAGCTATATGTTATCAAAAGGCAACCGCTAAATACAACAAGCAGCATAGCCCCTTGGTTAAAAGGTTGATTTAATACAAGCTGTATGCTGGCCACAGTAAATGATATAACCGCTGCAAACAAACCTAAAAGCTCAATGCTCTGATTCCTAAAACCATTCATCTGGCTTTCTATTTCTTTCATTTTCTCATTAGTTCTTGCTGATAATTCTTTTATACGTATATTGAATAATACTTCTATATACCCGCTTATACGTATAGGATAATCGGCAGCACTGGAATCTTCTTTATCGATTGCAGTCTTAATCAAATTATAAGCATCCTGGTAATCCCCTTTTGCCGCCATAATCTGAGCCTTTGTGCTATAAAATTTAGGAAAATCAGGGTCAAGACGAATTGCCTCATCAACAGCTTCTTCTGCTTCTATGATCATCTTATTTATATCATTAGGATCAGCATAACCATCATTTACTACATTTATTATCGATTCCGCCAGATTATGAAGTACGCCCGCATGACCTTCAATCCTTTTACTTGCTTCTTTAGCATACTCCAGGGACTTAATCATGTTATAGTGCCCACCCAACGTCTTATAATATATTGATAAAAGATGGTACATTATGGGATGTTTATCATTTGTATATTCACGTCTATTTTCCTCTATAAAATCTTTCAACCTTGAAGTATCTTTCATCCTGCGATAGTAAATATTAATAGCATAAAAGCAAGTAAAAGATATCTTTTCTGATTCTGGATCTTTATTATTCTTTGTTTTATTAAACAAACCTGTTAGCAATTTAAAAACATCAGGCACTTTTTGTACAATCATTGTAACAACAAGTTCATAAAGTCTGCTTTCTTCTGATGGCATATCCGCCAAAAAGTCTTTTAGATATTCTAATTTATTTTCTTCAGTACTTTCACGCATATTATCATTTAATATATCAATCTTTTTCTTATAGTCATCTAAATTACTTTTTATATCAACCATATTATATTAATCCGCCTCTACAATCAATATTTATAAACAAGCTATAGATATTCCTCTGCCCTTTTCTTCTTTATCTCATTTAAGACTTCTTTTATATTCTGAGCTTTATCTTTTGAGCATATGAGGGTAGCGTCTTCTGTATCAACTATAATGACGTCCTCAAGGCCAAGTGTGGCTATAAGCTTGTCACTGCCTGCTATTATACATTTCTTTGTGTCTATGCTTATTACATTGCCGTTAATGACGTTTCCCTGCTCATCCTTTTGATACAGCCTTTCTATGGATGTCCAACTCCCTACATCATCCCAACCGAAGTCCCCGGGAACAACATATACATTATCCGCTTTTTCCATGATGCCATAGTCTATGGAGATGCTCTCAAGGTGTGAGTATTCCTCATAAAGGACCTTCTCAATGTCGTCTTTATCCATATGTGCCTTTATTACATTTAACGCATTGTATAGATCTGGCATATGATCTTTAAAAGCCCTTAATATAGATGCAGTCTTCCATATGAACATGCCGCTATTCCAAAGGTAGTCTCCGCTCTCTACATATTTTACAGCAATATTATAGTCAGGCTTTTCGACAAATTTTTCAACAGGATATACTTCATTA
This sequence comes from Calorimonas adulescens, assembly GCF_008274215.1. Classification (NCBI taxonomy): domain Bacteria; kingdom Bacillati; phylum Bacillota; class Clostridia; order Thermoanaerobacterales; family Thermoanaerobacteraceae; genus Calorimonas; species Calorimonas adulescens. The sequence goes on from NZ_VTPS01000002.1 coordinate 2,924, forward strand.
TTACTTATAGTCTCTCCTGATATCCTATTGCATTTAATATATCCATAACCTGTCTCAGGGTGTTCTGGTTTTATGCCGATAGTAATAAGATAGTCTCCTTGATATGCCTTTTCAACGGCAGTCTTCAACGTTTCTATATATTCGTCCTCGTCCTTTATGACGTGGTCTGATGGCACCACCACCATGACAGATTCCTTATCCAGTCTTTCTGTGTGCAGTGCAGCAAGGCCAATACATGCAGCGGTATTTCTGCCCATAGGCTCAAGCAGTATATTGCCGGTAGGAATATCCGGTATCTGTTTGCTTATGATATCTGCATAATCGGGATTTGTTACTATGAACACATTCTCCACTGGCATTATCCTTTTCAGCCTGTCCACTGTCTGCTGTATCATGGTCCTGTCTCCGTAAATATTTAAAAACTGTTTGGGCATCTTCAGCCTGCTCTTAGGCCAGAATCTCTCGCCCTTACCTCCTGCCATGATAACACCTGTAAGCATAACATCATCCTTTTTACTTTTATTCAACAACCTGGATAAAGTTTAATAAATTGTAAAACATAATAAAGAATAGAGGGGTGAAAATAGCTATTATGCCTAATGAAAAATTTTATAAAGGTCTTTTAAATGGTCTATTATACAGTGCCATATTGTGGATTCTTATTTTTATGTTTATTAAACTTATCAATACGCACCATCTTTTTTCAGCACTGCTGGTATTGTCTTAAAGAGTATATTTATATCCAGCCAGATGCTCCAGTTCATTATATACTGCATGTCCATTTTCAACCTGCCCTCAAAGTCCACATCGCTCCTACCGCTTATCTGCCAGAGCCCAGTTATGCCAGGTGGTACCCTCCATAGATACTTTATATAAGAACCACAATCTGGTATCTCTCTTTCTAAATATGGCCTGGGACCTACAAGGCTCATCTCACCTTTTAGCACGTTAAAAATCTGAGGTAATTCATCCAGGCTGGTCTTTCTTAAGAATTTGCCAACTCTTGTAATCCGCGGGTCATCCTTTAATTTATGATTTTTTAAATATTCATCCCTTATTGCTGGATTTTTTTCCAACCATTCCATCAGTATTTCTTCTGCATTTAAAACCATAGACCTGAATTTATATGCCTTGAACGTTGTCCCATTTAACCCTATTCTGTTCTGTGTAAAAAATACAGGCCCTGGTGAGTCCAGTTTAATTATTATAGCAATTATCAGGAATAATGGAGACAATATTACAATAGCGATCAATGAAAGAACAATATCCATGATCCTTTTCAGTTTGCCTTCCGCTCCAGAAATATATATGTCCTTTACTTTGGTAAGTGCTATATCATCTATAATCTCAATCTCAGATGGTAAATTGAGTATATCAAAGCCATCATTGATCATGTATACCTTTATATATTTATTGAGGCAAATGTTGATTATCTCATTTATATCATCTACCTTAGAGGCTATAAAGACTGCTTTAATATTATGCTTTTTTATGATGCTTTCTGCATCTAACATATCGCCGATTTTATCATAACCGTTTACCGCCCCGCTTTCATTAGATATATATCCAATAATATTTATCCCAACTTCTTTATTATCCGATAATCTATGAAGTATACCCAATATCTTTTCGTCAGGCTTTCCCACCATTAATACATTGCTTAAATCTTTCCCTGTCTTATATCTGCTCGTCTGTATATAAGATACTATGACTTTATCCAGCATTTGGAATACTATTGAAAAAACCACAAAATAGAATAACGTAAGCCTTGAAAAATATGTATTTTTTATGAGATAGGAAAACATTATATACACAAATGTAGAATAGACTATCCCATCAAGTATAATCCCACACTTATTAAAAAAGCTCATAAGTTTATTGTCATACATACCTTTAAAATAAAGGATAAGAATATCCAGTGTGAGAATTATAACCAATGTAGCAATATACCATTCTCTATCTATCAGATTGAGCCTTAAATCAAATCTTAAATACAGAGATAAAATAAAGGATAATATAATTGAAATTATATCAAACAATAGAGATATAAAAGATATACTCATCCTTAGCCCCCCTTATCATTTGTTAAAATCATTTATAAAATATAAAAGGTTTTATATTATTCCTCACAATCATGCTTTTAAACCGTTAATTCGGCAGATCTATGTTATTTACTTAGTTCATTTAAATATTATCTAATAACTCTTTATATTTATTTATAGATTTATCCATTGTTAAATTCTCCTCTAAATATTTTCTTCCTCTTAATCCCATTTCTCTAATTTTTTCCTTGTTCATGTAAAGATATTCTATTTTGTTTTTTATCATTTCATAATTAGCAGGATCAACACATACACCACATTTACTATCCTCTATTAGATTTCTCGCTTCACTTCCTGGTTCCAGAATCCCTAATATCGGTTTGCCAACAGCCATCACACCATAAATTTTACTCGGAACAGAAACCCCCTTAATACCTTTTGAATTAGTAACAAGATGAATATCAGCAGCATTCAAAGAATAAATGATTCTTTCTTTGGGTTGATATGGCAAAAATCTTACATTTGATATATTATTTTTATTACAGTAATTTATAATCTCATCTTTCTTAGCGCCCTCACCGATGAATACAAACATCATATCAGGATATTTATTAAAATATGGAACTATTTTAATAATATTTTCTAAATCATAATACAATCCAATATTGCCTGAATACATAATTATAAATTTATCTTTTAATCCATTTTTCTCTATAAAAGAGCTTACTGAAACATCAGTTTTATCAAGTGGATATATCTCTTTTTCATTGATCCAGTTATTTATTACAGTGCATTTTTTATTATTAAAACTTTTATTTCTACTAATGAGAGTTTCTCTCATATCTCTTCCAACAACTACAATATTGTCTGCCATATTACATGAAAAATTATCTATTTTTCTCATCAAATTTATAATAAACCTATTTCTTGAATACTTTATTGCCTCAATCTGCTCTGGATTAAAGTCCTGAATATTGTATATAAATTTTGCTTTTCTAAATACCTTCCCCAACACCCCTAATATCCCCCCTAATATTGGAGGTTGTGAAATAGAAAATATTATGTCTGGTTTATCGGCTTTAAAAATAGCTAAAAAGGCATTTATGAAATATTCCATGATGTATTTTATTCTACTAGCCTTTTTCGTTTTATTAAATTCCGGTACCTTAACTCTTATAATCTTTATATTTTGATATTTTTCATATACGAATCTCTTACCTTTATATTTTTCTGGAATCCCATTAGCATAGTTGGGAAATGCAGCAATTACAGTAATATCATAATCATATTGTATTTTCTCACAAAGTTCTGTCATGATCTGCCCTGTTGAGGCATAATCAGGATAAAAATAATTTATGATGAATAATATGTGTTTCATGTAATCAATCCTTTAATGTTAAAATGGAGATAATTTAAAAATTAATCTACTTTATTTATTATCCGCATTATAATTAAAAGCTTTTTTATACCACTCGTAAACTTCTCTTATTCCATCTTCTAATTTGATTTTATGGATCCAACCGAGACTATGTAATTTTGATACATCCAACAACTTCCTTGGTGTCCCATCTGGTTTTTCTGGATTAAAACGTATTTCACCTTTATATCCTACTATATTTTTTATAAGATGTGCTAATTCTTCAACAGATTTCTCTTCCCCCGTACCTATATTTACATGCTCTTCTCCATCATAATTTTTCATAAGATATATGCAAGCATCTGCCATATCATCAACATGTAAAAATTCTCTTAATGGTTTACCTGTACCCCAAACTTCTACATATGGTAAATTATTGACTTTCGCTTCATGAAATTTTCTAATTAACGCTGGCATTACATGAGATGTTTCTAAATCAAAATTATCATAAGGTCCATAAAGATTCGTAGGCATAACACTGATAAAGTTATCTCCATATTGTCTCTTGAAGAATTGGCACATCTTAAGTCCTGCTATTTTTGCCAAAGCATACCCCTCATTTGTCGGTTCAAGATAACCAGACAACAAATATTCTTCCTTTATTGGTTGAGGACACATTTTAGGATATATACATGAACTACCTAGAAACAACAATTTTTTAACCTTAAAATCGTGAGCGGCTTTTATCACATTGCATTCTATCTGTAAATTTTCATATATAAAATCTGCTGGATATGTATTATTCGCTTGTATACCTCCTACTTTTGCAGCTGCTAAAAATACATACTCAGGTCTTTCTTCTTCAAAAAACTTCATTACTGCATCTTGATTAGTTAAATCTAATTCTTTATGGGTTCTTCCAATTATATTTGTATACCCATTTGATTTTAAATTTCTAGCAATTGCCGATCCAACTAGTCCTTTATGTCCTGCAATATAAATCTTACTATCTTTCTCCATACAATAACATCTCCCTAGAATATTATTCCAAAAATTATTATTAGCCGATTATATTTGTAAAAGCACATTCTTCATGTACTATATTAGTATTAAGATCACTTTCCACCATCATATATACTAATTCGTCAAATTTTACTCTTGGTGTCCACTTAAGTTTTTCTCTTGCTTTTGTAGAATCACCAACCAATAAATCAACTTCTGTTGCTCTAAAATATCTTGGATCAACCTCTATAAGTACTTTTCCAGTTTTTTTATCAATCCCCTTTTCATCAATTCCAGTACCTTCCCAAACAAGATCTATATCAACACATTTAAAAGCCTTTTCGCAAAATTCTCTCACAGAATGCGTTTCACCTGTTGCTATAACATAATCATCTGGTTCATCTTGCTGTAGCATAAGCCACATAGCCTCTACATAGTCACCAGCAAACCCCCAATCACGCATTGCATTAAGATTTCCAAGATAAAGCTTGTCCTGTTTTCCTTTTACAATATTGGCAACTGCCATGGTTATTTTTCTTGTTACAAATGTTTCGCCCCTTCGTGGGGATTCATGATTAAACAATATACCATTACATGCAAATAAATTATATGCTTCACGATAGTTTACAGTTATCCAATATGCATATAATTTTGCCGCAGCATATGGACTTTTTGGATAGAATGGTGTCTTTTCATTTTGTGGTGCCGTTTCAGGTAACCCCCCAAATAATTCACTTGTTGAAGCTTGATAGAATTTTGTTTTGATACCCGTTTCTTTTATTGCATCAAGTAACCTCAATGTCCCTATTCCAACTACTTCGGCAGTATACTCAGGTACTTCAAATGATACTTTGACATGACTCTGTGCAGCAAGGTTATAAATTTCGTCAGGTTCTATCTTTTCTATTAATCTATTGAGGTTGCTTGAATCAGTTAAATCACCGTAATGCAAAAACAATCTCACATCCTCATTATGTGGATCTTTGTACAAATGATCAATCCTTTTTGTATTAAAAGTGCTTGCTCTTCTTATAATTCCATGAACTTGATATCCTTTATTTAGAAGTAATTCTGCTAAATAAGATCCATCTTGACCTGTAATACCTGTAATCAGAGCTTTTTTCATTTCTTCTCCTCCCCGTTTTATTTAAACATTGTCAAATAATTCGTTATATTTATAAATTGATTCATACATCGCCAAATTTTCTTCTAAATATTTCCTGCCATTTAAGCTTAATTGTTTAATATTCTCTTTATTTAAATAAAGATATTATAAAGATATTCTATTTTATTTTTTATTTCCTCGTAATCCCCAGACTCAACACATATACCACAATTACTATCTTCTATTAAGTTCCTTGCTTCACTTCTTTTTTCAAGAATACCCAATATTGATTTACCCACAGCCATAACTCCATAAATTTTACTGGGTACAGAAACCCCTTTAATGCCTTTTACATTAGTAACAATATATACATCAGCAGCATTTAGCGAATAAATAATCTCCTCTTTAGGCTGATAAGGAATAAACTTTACATTAGTCACATTATTTCTATTACACCATTCAACCACCTCTTTTTTCTTTGCCCCTTCACCCACAAACACAAAACATATTTCTGGATATCTATGAAAATACGGAACAATTTTGATTATATTTTCTAAATCATAATACAACCCAATATTTCCAGAATACATGATTATAAACTTATCTCCCAGTCCATTCTTTTCAATAAATGATTTTGCCAAAACACTGTCTTTAGGAAGTGGATACATTTCCTTTTCATTAATCCAGTTATTTATTACTTCACATTTTTTAATATAAAATGTTTTATTTCTCTTAACAACGGTTTCTTTTATGTCCCTTCCAACTACCACAACTTTATCCGCTTTATTGCATGAAAAATTATCAACCCTTCTCATCAAATTTATAACAAATTTATTTTTAGAGTAATTAACAGCTTCAATCTGTTCTGGATTAAAATCCTGAATATTGTATATAAACTTAGATTTTCTTAAAATTTTTCCTAATACTCCTAATAGTCCTCCCAATACCGGAGGCTGTGAAATAGAAAAGATTACATCCAGTTTATCAGCTTTAAAAATAGCCAAAAAGCATTAATAAAATATTCAATTATGTACCTTATTCTACTACCTTTTTTCGTTTTATCAAATTCAGGAACTTTAACTCTAATAATTTTAATGCTCTGATATGTTTCATAAACAAATCTTTTCCCTTTGTATTTTTCAGGAATTTTATTAGCATAATTAGGAAAAGCAGCAATTACAGTAATATCATAATCATATTGTATCCTTTCACAGAGCTCTGTCATAAGCTGTCCCGTTGATGCATAATCAGGATAAAAGTAATTGATGATAAATAATATTTTTTTTCATGGCATCACCTATTTATAATTAAGATTTTTCAATCAATTTTTTATAGATATTTAAATATCTCTCTGCAAATTTTTCTAAAGTATAATTTTCTTCATACTTTTTCAAAGCATTTAATGAAAATTTTCTTAACAATTGTTCATCATATACTAACTTATTTATTGCATTTTTTAATTCCTTACTATTGCCTTTCTCAACTAAAATCCCACAGTTCTCATCTACTAAATCTGGAATCGGTCCAACATTAAATGCTACTACAGGTAAAGCATTTGAGAGTGCTTCTGCTGTTGTTAAAGAAAATGTTTCTCCTAAAGTTGTATTAATATATATATTACTACTTCTATAGATTTTATTTAATATCTCTCTATCTGATATATATCCCATTTGCTTTAATTTGTCAGTTTTTACATTTCGTATTTCTTTCCCTACTGATAGGAATAATATATCTTGATCAAATTCGTTTATTATATCTAAAACATACTTTATACCTTTTCTTTCGTCATTAATATCGGCAGCTACAAATAAAATTATTTTCTTATCTGTAGGTAAATTTAACTCTTCTCTTAAAATTTTTTTATCAACACCGCTATATGGACTATTTCTAACACCATTTGGTATTATTTCAATATTAAATTCTTTAAAATAAGATTTTCTTAATTCATTTGCAAGCCATTTTGAAGGTGTAACAATAACAGTCTTGTTTGATAGAAGTTTACTAAATATACTTTTCTTTTTAATCCATAGCTTTCTTGATTTATCAATATAACTCTTTGGATAAATATATCTATATTTACAATTTCTACAACCTCTTTCCCACTTAGTACATTCTGTTGGAATTGCACATCTACCAGTTATAGGCCACACATCATGAAAAGTCCAAACAACAGGCTTTTGATACTTAATGATCAAATTAATTAACTTTTCATAATTTATATAATAGCCATGCAGGTTATGCAAATGTACAATATCAGCATTTGCAATAAACCTTTCTATTTGTTTATCGAAATATAAATTCTTCGATTCACCAAAAAATCTCATTGAAAATGCCGAAAAATACACATCTAAATCGTTGCTAATTTTATAGCTATTTGGATCATTACTTTTCCCACGTCCATGCAAAAATACTGATTGATGCTCGGTATTTTCATTTATAAAATTATGTAAACTGCTGGCAATATTAGCAGCTCCACCACCAGAGTATTTTGTATTAATTTGTAAAATATTAATATTTTTCACCCTACTTTTCTCCCTTGAAAAAATCCATAATGTTACTTATAATAAAGTTACTTATCTTATAATCAATACAACTTTTGTGTTAATCAGAAATTTTTATTATTTGCTTCACTATACACTAATTTTGTAAATATATAGTATAAGATAAACCAAAATGCGGGATCCACAAGAGAACTTCCGACTGTTAAACCAATAAAAATAAAATATAATGCTAACAAAAGTAAATAGCAATTAGTATTATCAAAAACATTAATTTTTTTAATCCCCTTGATAAGATTATATAAAACTAAAAATATTAAAGGTAATGTTCCTATAATACCAAACTGACCTAAAGAATTTACAATAGTATTGTGTGCCCATAATCCATCTTTTTCATAACCCAAATACCCAAATAAAGGATTTTTGTTAAATATGTCTAATGCGTAATTTAAGGCATAAACTCTTCCATTATCCAGTGATAATGAATCAAAAAAAACATCAAATCTCAAAGAACTGTAGCTCAAAAGAGAGTAAGCTTGGCTGTATATAAAAAATAATAAACATATCATAAATAAACTACTTAACATAATTTTAATCGTTTTCCATAAATTTAGTTTATAGGATATCTTGATAATATTTTTATTCAAAAAACGTTTATAAGAATAAAAAGCCAAAACAAACATCGAGCCAAAAAATACTTGTCTTGTTGCCAGTATATAACTTATCAACAATATAAAACATGAATATAATATAAATTGTATAAAACTATTTAAAAATAATACCCCAGCAAACATCGAAAATGCAATTGACCTACTAACTGCAATATAATTAGCTTCTTTTCCAAATCTTATATAACTCATATTGTTGTTAAAAATATAATAATAAACTATTAGTGTTCCTACTGATATTAATATCCAAATAGTGCTAGTCTTTTTATTTACAAAATCGTAATTACTTCTGGCCATTAAAATGCCAACAATTGATGGTATTAAGATATACCCGAAAAACATTAGTAAATAATGAATAAAATTTACTGATGGTTTAAATGAACTATAATATATACTTATAAATAACATTAACATATTTGTAATAAAAAAAAATAGGACTTTTTGATTGATTATAGGCATATCTATTTTAACAATTAAGGTAATAACTAAATATATGCACAATAATAATATTAAGATAATTCCTTCTAAATTATTAAACCAAACACCAAACAATCTGGTAAATAATATTACAATTTGAGATCCAATAAGTATATACCAAAATATAAATTTATTATAAAATTGATAAAATCTTTCCATTGAAAGCACCTCAATTATTATGACCCTAAAGTTTTATTTGCAATTACTTGATATGATAAACTATTTTGAGCAAACTCAACAGCTTTTTTATGCATAACATCGATCAAATCTCTATTTTCAATAACTGTTCTCAAGATATTTTCGAGTTCTTCGCTCGTCATTTGCTTTAACAAGATCCCATTGTTATTTGAAACTAAAAATTTATTTAGTTCACACTCTTTTAAAACAACTGGCAAGCCACAGCAAATTGCCTGTTCAAAAATTGCCGATAAGGAGCCCGGTTGTATTAACAAATCAGCTGCGCAAAAATATTTTTCTAGTTCTTCCGAACTTTTCCAACCTATATACTTTATCCTCTTATTTACTACAATATAAGGTTCTAATTCTTTATAATAACTGTTTTCAATATCACCAATAATTAACAAATGTATATTATTAAATTCTAAATGATTAAACGATTCCAGTAATAATTTTGTGTTTTTAGAAGAGGTTATTTTTCCGGCATGAACAAATAATAACTCATTATCATTTATACCTAATAATTTTCTATACTTACTCCTAACCATATCGTAATTTTCTAATACTTTTGTATCGCCACCTAATGGAAGAAATTCTAGCTTATCTTTATATATCTTATAAACATTTTCGGCAAACTTTAGCGATTCAGGTGCTACACAATAAATCTTTTTTATATAAGGTAAACAAAATTTAATTATATTGCGCCAGATAACTTTATGATAAATTTCACTAAAATAATTTCTCATGGAATTATTATAATCCGAGTGAATATCGCAATTTAAAATAACGTATGGATTTTTTTTTACATATTTTATCGCAGTAAACAAAGAAGGCACTGTAATACCATGATGAAAAATATAATCTGGCTGTATGTTTTCTAACAAATTGTATAAGTCATTAAAAATTACAAATCTATTAATGCTCTCATATTTTATATTAATCCTAAACAACTCTACGCCTTTATAATTTTTAATAAGTTTCCCAACAATTCTCTTATCTTTATTATTATGGAATAACGGTTCTCTATCTGATGTTATTATATATACTTTGTGTCCTAAAATTTTTTGGTAAACTGGAAGTAGATTTTCTTGATAACCCATATCTTCAGCAAAATATTGACAGATATGTACAATTTTCATTATTATAACCTCTCATGATTGTTTTTGGATTTAATAATTTAATAATAGAATTTGATGAATTAGCAAAAGCCTTCTAATAACCCATATCCTTTGTTGCAATGCTATGGGTGGCTATGCCAGCAAAGCACCAAAAAAGCCTACAAGGGGAGCTATGCCCTCTACATGCTAAATATTACCAAAAAGGTGGTTAAAAACATGCAGAATATGCCTCTAAAAGTGAATTATACATAAGCCAGTACATACAGATACCAATTATTGCCTTATGCAGTTGTCAATGTTCAGTAAAAGGTGTGAAATATTGGGGTTCTTACACTAAAATCATACATTATATCGCTAACAAAATATACACCTTCTCCTATATTTTCTTTTTCAAGATTTTTTACAGCAAGTTCTGATGGGCAAAAAAGATATTGTGAAATGTGGTCAGTCACAACTCTGTTTATTTCTTCAGGCATATCTTTTGGTTGCTGCCTTATACCTGCTTCCACATGTGCTACAGGAATCTTTAATTTTGCTCCAACTAGTGCCCCAGCAACTGTTGTATTAGTATCTCCATATACAATGATTACGTCGGGTTTTTCTTTTATTACTACCTCTTCAAAAGCTATCATAATCTTACCTGTAACAGCTCCATGACTACCTGAACCCACATTTAAGTTATAATCTGGTTTTCTCATTTTTAAAACTTTAAAGAAAACATCTGACATTTTATAATCATAATGTTGTCCAGAATGAACTAGTATCTCTTGAATATTATTTTTGATAAAATGCTCTTGTAAAACAGCTTTTTTTATAAATTGCGGTCTTGCACCTACCAAAGATATAATTTTCATTTTAACCCCCTACTTCATAAACTCTCTAGCTGGATTCCCTACAACAATCTTACCATCTTTTACATCTTTAGTCACAACTGAACCGGCTCCAACAAAGGCATCTTCACCTATTACTTTGCCGGGTAAAATTGTAGCATTAACTCCAATTCTACTTTTTCTTTTAGCGGTTACTCCTTTCATTTCGCTAAATCTGTCTGGATCTCTTCCAGCCGAGTTATCATTAGAAGTTGCGACACAAGGAGCAATGAAGACTTCGTCTTCTATCTCTGAATAAGCCGTGATATAGGCATTTGTTTCTATTTTGCATTTAGAACCTATTTTGCAGTAATTTTCTATTGCCACACCTCTTCCTACAATAGTCATATCACCTATCACTACATCTTCTCTAACAGTTGACAAATCAGCAATTAAACATTTTTTACCTATTTCACAGCCAGCATATATAACGGCAAATGTACCTATTATACAATCATCTCCTATTTTACAAGGAGGTTTTTGTTGTTTATCTTTGAAAATACTAGTCGCAGCTCTCATTGGCTGTTTACCAATTACTACATTATCGTCAATTCTTACATTGTTCCCTATAATACTTCCTTTATAGATAGTGACATTATTTCCTATAGCACAGTTATCTCCTATCACTACATCATCTTCAATAACTGTAAAATAGCCTATTGTTACGTTTTGCCCAATTCTGGCTTTCTCAGATATGTAATTCATCTCTCATCGTTCCTTCATATCAAGTGTTGAAAAATCTTTTAAAGGAAATTCTACAGGCAAGCCTGTTTTTCTTGATTTATAAATTGCCAACACTATTTCCATTGCTTTTTTACCCTCTTCAGCACTTATATATGGCTCTCTATTATTTACAACTGCATCAATAAAGTCCCTATATAAGGGGGTATGCCCATATCCATATACTGAATCTGGATCATCATAATTAGCTTCTCTTTTTACCTCTTCTTCATTATCAAGTCCATCATCGAACTTCCAATCGCTAATTTTATTAATAGCTACTCCACCAATTCTTACTGTTCCTCGTTCACCAAATATGCTTAATGTTTCTTCAAGATTTTTAGGATAAATACATGCGCTACCCTCTATAATACCAATAGCACCATTTTTAAAGCGGAGTACCGCTGCTCCCATGTCTTCCCCTTCAATATTCCTTAAAAATGTATCTGCTTCCGCATAAAGTCTGTCGACTGGCCCCATCATCCATTGTAATAAATCAATATTATGAATACATTGATTCATTAATGTACCGCCATCTTGCTCCCATGTGCCTCTCCAAGGTGCTTGCTTATAATAAGCATCATTTCTATTCCATCTAATATTAGCAACACCATGAATTATCTTGCCAAATCGTCCATCTTCTAAAGCTTTTCTCAACTTTTGAACAGTCGTGTTAAATCTATTTTGATGACATACCGTTATCTTTTTATTATACTTTTTAGCCGTTTCAATCATTTTGTCAACATCTTTTATAGATAAAGCTATCGGCTTTTCAACAATGACATGCTTATTTGCTTTTAATGCATTTATTGCTATTTCAGCATGAGTACCCGAAAAAGTTGCAACACTAACTACATCTATATTATTTCTATTCAATAAATCTTCATAGTCTTTGTATATTTCTACATCACCAATAGCCAAACCTTTTTGATTAAGCAATTCATTATATTTTTCTTTTAACAACATTGCTTTGTTAACGTCTAAATCACATAATGCAACTAATTGTGCATTATTATAATTATTTGCCAATGCCTCTATATGTTTAGGCGAAATCCTACCACATCCAATAAGTCCAAACCTTAATCTATCCATTTTGCCTCCTATAAGACCTCAATTTTATTTTTATATTTACTTAGATTCTTTGTCGCATTTCTTGTATCAAAAACAAATTTTGATGTTCCTACAATACTTTCATAATCATATTTTGAATGATCTGTAGTTATAACAACAATATCCGATGAACTGAGCAAATCTGATGTTAATTCTTCTGATTTATATATTTTCCCATTATATTTGAACTCAGGTATATAAGGATCATTATATTTTACAACTGCACCATCTTTTTCCAATATTGATATTATCCTTAAAACAGGTGATTCTCTTAAATCATCAATATCTTTTTTGTATGCTACTCCTAATAGCAATACATTTGATCCATTTAGTGGTTTTTTAAACTTATTTAAAATCCTCGATATTCTTTCAACTACGAATTCAGGCATATAATTATTTATTTCTCCTGATGTTTCAATTAACCTTGTATGATAATCATATTCTCTTGCTTTCCAGGTAAGGTAAAAAGGATCTATTGGTATGCAATGACCGCCAAGTCCAGGACCTGGATAAAATGCCATAAAACCATATGGCTTTGTTTTCGCTGCATCGATTACTTCCCATACGTTAATACCCATCCTATTGCAAAGTATAGCCATTTCATTTGCCAATGCTATATTAATATTTCTAAATGTATTTTCATATATTTTCTCCATTTCTGCTACTTTAGGACTAGATACTTCAAATACTTCCCCTTCAAGGACATTTCTATAGAGAGATGCAGCAATCTTTGTACATTCTTTTGTAACACCACCTACAACTTTTGGTGTATTTTTAGTTTTATATTTTTTATTCCCCGGATCTACTCTTTCTGGTGAAAAAGCAAGAAAATAATCTACTCCACATACTAGACCTGTCTCATCCAATATCGGTTTTACAACTTCTTCCGTTGTTCCTGGATATGTAGTACTTTCTAAAACAACAAGCATTCCTCTATGTAAATACTTTGCAATAGACTTCGTAGAATTTACAACATATGATAAGTCAGGTTGCTGATTTTTATCAAGTGGAGTAGGTACACATATAGATACAGCATCAACTTCACCTAAAAAGCTGTAATCCCATGTTGCCATTAATTTTTTATCAATAACTAGTTTCTCTAATTCGCTATCTACTATATCGCCGATGTAATTTATGCCTCTATTAATTTTTTCCACTTTTTCTCTTTGAACATCAAATCCTATAACCTTGTATCCTGCTTTGGCCTTTTCTACGGCAAGTGGCAATCCAACATAACCCAAACCTATTACACCAATAACTGCCTTTTTGCTCTGTATCTTATTCAAAAGTTCTAAATATGTATTGTTAAATTCTTCTTTAACCAATTCCATAATACTTATCCCCTTAATTTATAATTTCATGAAGTACTTCACTTATATAATTAATTTCATTGTCTGTGATTTCAGGAAACATAGGTATTGCAAATATTTTTTTGCATAAATCTTCAGCTACTGGCAAATCACCTTGTCTATATCCTAAATTGGTATATGCTTTTTGCAAATGCAATGGAACAGGGTAATATATTCCTGTTGCGATACCTCTCTCTTTTAATTTCTGCATTATAATTTCTCTATTTTCACATTGAATACAATATAAATGATATATATGTTTTGCTTCTTTTATTTTATATGGAGTTTTAATAACGTCTGATAAATCGCTTAATAAACTATCATATTTATTAGCTGCATTTATTCTCATGTTATTCCATGTATCAAGATATTTTAATTTTACTCTTAAAATTGATGCTTGTAACTCATCCAGTCTACTGTTATATCCAATTTCTTCGTTATAATATTTCTTTTTGCTGCCATGTTTCCGCAATATGTCTACATTTTCAGCTATTTCTTTATTATTAGTTACAACCATTCCTCCATCGCCATAGCCGCCAAGATTTTTTGTAGGGAAAAATGAAAAGCATGCGGCATCTCCAAACGTGCCGACTTTTTGTCCCCTATATTCTGCCCCTATTGCCTGACATGCATCTTCGATTACATATAAATTATGTTTTTTAGCAATTTCCATAATTTTATCCATATTACTGAGTTGTCCAAAAATATGTACTGGTAAAATAGCTTTCGTTCTTTCAGTTATTTTCTCTTCTATTAAATCTGGATTTATATTATAAGTATCTGGGTCTATATCAACAAAGACTGGCACTGCACCTACTAATGAGACTGCTTCTGCTGTTGCAAAAAAGGTAAAAGGAGTTGTTATAACTTCATCTCCTGGCCCTATATTGAGAGCTCTTAATGAAAGAACCAAAGCATCAGTTCCATTTGCTACGCCTATTGCGTATCTTACACCTAAATATTCTGCTATTTCTTTTTCAAAAGCTTTTACTTCTGGACCTAGGATGTATTGCCCATTTTCTAAAACTTTTTCTATTGCTTGATTTATTTCGTCTTTTAAATTTTTATACTGTCGTTTTAAATTAATTAATTCTATTTGCATATTTAAAACCCTCTCTAGAAATTTTGATTTCTATAAAAATAAAAAATCCCCCATCCACCCAATTATACTAAATTTATGTTTCGTACAATTACATTTTATATCATTTTGGCATCCTTTTTTATCTTCTGGAAAATATAAAGGACTTTATTACTATATTACAAACTATGTATTCTGCATTAATCTACAAAATCCTTCTTTATCCATTACATTTTTCCTCTATAAATGTAATATTAAGGACTTTTTTCCTATGTTCTGTAATATATATTCTGCATCACTCTGCAAAATCCTTCTTTGACAATTATAATATTACTATAACTCAGTTAAAATCTGTGTTACACAGTATAACCAACAGGGTTGTCCATAATAAAACAGCCTCCTATGATATTTTTATTTTATCATAGAAAGCTGCATTTTACAGGCTTTTATTTATAGGCTCGCCTAAATCATTTTATATATCTCATCTATTGAATTACTCTTAATTACTGCTATTAGAAGCTCATCAAATTTTTCTTCATTGTTTATCTTTATCACTTTTTCTTTCAGATCATCGGGTATTGTATCAAACTTAGCCTTTATGGCATTTAGAACAGCTTCTTTCCTGCCCTCAATTTTTCCTTCTATTCTGCCTTTCTTTATGCCCTCTTTTCTGCCTTCTTCAATTAATGCTGCACCAATCCTGGTCATCCTTACCACCTCCTTCAGTCGATCTATATATTCCTTTCTAACATACTTATCAGCCAACCCAAGCACCGTAGCAATTACTACAGATTGCATGCTTTCATCCTTTATTTCAATTCAAGAGATTATACTGATGTCGTAGAATAGCTAAAGACGTTTTCCCTCATAATAAAACAGCCTCCTACGATATTTTTATTTTATCATAGAAAGCTGCATTTTACAGACTTTTATTTATTTAAGAATATGCATGACGTTTCTTTTTCCTTACTTTTTGGTTATCTTCTCCATAATAATAATAGTAATAATAATACCCGCCTCTGGATTCTTTTACTTTATTTAAAATTACTCCCAATATCCTGGCGTTTACCTTTTCTAATTGTTCTTTTGCTGCTTTTACAGCTTCTCTTTCTGTCTGATTGGCAGCAGTAACTATTATTGTACCATCAACCATCGTGGATAGTATAGAAGCATCGGCAACACTGTTGACCGGTGGTGTATCAAATAACACAGTGTCATAGATTTCTTTGCATTTTTCTATAAACAGTCTCATCTTTTTAGAGCTTAATATCTCAGCTGGATTAGGTGGAACAGGCCCACTTGTTAATATATCAAGATTTGGTATCTCAGTAGACTGCAAGGTCAACATCTGACCATACTGTATACCTTTCTTTGTCTGTCAAGGAGTCAAAGACAATTACACTTTTTGCATTAAATTTATGATATAAGATGTCAGCGATTTTCTTTGCAATGCCCCATGCCATATCGTATCTCTTGCCTAAATCCTGTCTTTCATTTTCAAGCCGTTCTTTAAGGTAAATGCGATAGGCATCTATCTCTTTTTTTGTTAAGTCTTTTGCTGTTTTAGAGTAGCTCATAGTCCGCCCTCCAAACCGATTGTTCTAGGTTGAGCAAATATTTATACTTTAATTATGGCATTATTCACCTGTAAAATTTTAAGAAAAAAGACAGGTTTCCCTGTCTTTTATACCACATTTATTTTGCCCTCATATATAAGCCCTCTTACAGGATCTATGGTAATGGTCATGCCGTCGGTCAGCCTTTCTGTGGCTCCTGCCGCACCAACTATGACGGGTATTTTGAGCTCAAGCCCTACTATAGCGGCGTGGGATGTGAGGCCGCCCTCTTCTGTTATAACTGCTGATGCCTGTCTCATCAGCTTTATGAAGTCTTCATCAGTGTATCTTGTGACAAGTATGTCGCCCTTCTCAAACTTCTGCTTGTCTTCTTCAAGGTTTCTTATGATAGATACAGTGCCTGTAACAGGCTTACTGCCTATACCCATTCCTTTTACTATGGCGTTACCCACTATATGGACCTTTATCAGGTTTGTTGTGCCCATGAGCCCTACAGGTATACCCGCAGTTATTACGACTACATCGCCGCTCTTTATAACGCCCTTTTCTTGAGCCACCTCCACGCTCTTGTCTATCATCTCGTCGGTAGACTCCATCCTTGGTGCCAGAACGGGATTCACTCCCCAGAGTATGGACAGCTTCTTTAGCACCCGTTCATCAGGTGTAATGGCTACTATGTCTGAAGAAGGCCTGTACCGTGAGACCATCCTCGCTGTATACCCTGACCTTGTGACAGTAATGATGGCATTGGCATTGAGGTCTTCCGCTATGGTGCATGTGGCATGACTGATGGCATTGGTTATATTCACCGTGCTGCCTATGTCTACCGTGCGGAGTATGTTTATGTAGTCTATGGAAGATTCGGTCTTTTCAGCTATCCTTGCCATGGTCTTTACCGATTCTACGGGATACTTGCCAGCCGCCGTCTCGCCTGATAGCATTATAGCATCGGTGCCATCCAGTATGGCGTTGGCCACATCGGTGACCTCAGCCCTGGTCGGCCTTGGGTTCCTCATCATAGAATCAAGCATCTGTGTGGCTGTGATTACCGGTTTACCCGCTTTGTTGCACTTTTTTATTATCTGTTTCTGGACAAGAGGTACCTCTTCCACTGGTATCTCAACTCCAAGGTCGCCCCTTGCGACCATAATACCATCTGATACCTTTATGATGTCATCTATGTTTTCTACGGCTTCCTGGCTCTCTATCTTGGAAATTATCTGTATATCCTCGCCATCATTTTCTTCCAAAATCCTTCTGATCTCCAGGACATCAGCGGCCTTTCTGATAAAGGATGCTGCAACAAAGTCTATACCCTGCTGTATGCCAAAAATTATATCATCGATGTCTTTCTCGGTAATGGCCGGGATATTGAGCTTAGTGCCCGGGACATTTACCCCTTTATGGTCACTGATTGTACCGGAGTTCTGCACATTGCATATGATGTCTTCCCCATCTACCCTTACAACTTCAAGGGCCACAAGTCCGTCATCTATGAGTATTTTGCTGCCCTTTTTAACGTCCCTCAGCAGTTCTTTATAGTTTATAGAGGCAATGCTGCTGTCACCCTCTATATCTCTGGTTGTAAGTATAAAGACCTGGCCCTTTTTCAGTTCTACCGGGCCATCCTTGAATTTGCCGAGCCTTATCTCAGGTCCCCTGGTATCAAGCATAAGGGCAACATTGGCCCCAAGTTCGCCGCTAATCTGTTTTACCCTGTCCATCCTGCTCTTGTGTTCCTCATGGTCTCCATGAGAGAAGTTGAATCTGGCCACATTCATGCCAGCTGCTATCATCTCCTTGAGTATTTCAGGGTTTTCACTGGCCGGGCCCATAGTACAAACAATTTTTGTCTTCCTCAATTTACCCACCTCTAAATAGAAAGGATTTTGCTGAGGTTATACATGTCCATATCAAACTCTCTCTCCATAGCAAGAGCCTCATCTACGTCAAAGTCCACCAATTTATTCTTTTTCATACCTATGACCCTGCATGTCTTACCCTGCAGAAGCAGCTCTACTGCCCTGGCCCCCATCTGGCTGGCAAGCACCCTGTCAAATGCCGTGGGGCTTCCCCCTCTCTGGATATGGCCCAGTATGGTAGCCCTGAAGTCTAATTCCGGAAGCCTTTCTTTTATCCTGTCCAGCAGCTCATATGCTGAGCATACCCCCTCAGCCAGGACTATTATATTGTGGAGCTTTCCTCTGGCCTGGCCTTCTCTTATCCTGTCCACAAGGTCGTCCATGTCAAAGGGTATCTCCGGCACCAATATTATCTCTGCGCCCCCGGCTATACCGGCATAAAGCGCAATATTCCCGCAGTGCCTGCCCATGACCTCTATTATGCTTCCTCTCTCATGGGAAGTCATTGTGTCCCTGATCTTATTGATAGCATCTAATGCGGTGTTCACTGCTGTGAAAAAGCCGATAGAGTAGTCTGTACTTGCTATATCATTGTCAATAGTCCCTGGTATACCTATAGTATTTACACCGTGTTCCTGGCTTAAAAGCTGTGCCCCTCTAAATGAGCCGTCGCCGCCTATGACAACCAGTCCTTCAATCCCGTTATCCTTCAAGACCTTTGCTGCTATCGCCCTGCCTTCGGGCTTTGTAAATTCAGGGCACCTGGCGGTCCTCAAGATGGTGCCACCTCTCTGTATGATGTCCGCCACAGATGACAGGGTCATTTCCTTAAGTTCCCCATTTATGAGTCCTGAATAACCTCTCATTATACCTATTACTTCCAGACCATTAAATATACCTGTTCTCACAACTGCTCTTATACAGGCATTCATGCCCGGGGCGTCACCGCCGCTCGTAAGGACTGCAATCTTTTTCATTGTTAACCTCCTAACCATCATGGACTTATTTTGTCCCGCTTCTCATAAAACATGGGTAGGTTCGCTACCCTATACCCCTGCTGACCAGCACGTCCTGTGCATCCTCTGCTTCAGCTTCGGGGACCATGACCTCATAAAACTCCTCGTCCTTTGCTTTTTTTGAAAGAGGCTGCATCTTTACCAGAAATCCTTCTTCAATTAATATATTCTTGACCTGCTCTGCTGTTTCTTTACTTGTTGCAACATAAACAGCGGTCCACATACTTTGCCTCCTCGAAAAAATGTAATTGAAAATGCCCACTACTATTTTAAGCTATAATTAATTGTTATGCAACTGTTCTAATACAGTTTTGTCCCAAAAGGTTTGACAGCATGTCGTAGAGGTCTTTGCAAGGGGTAACCCACAGGCTCCTGTCAGCCTGAAACCTTTTGTTGTCCCTTTCAAAATAGATGATGACAGGGGTATTCCCCTTGTACCTTTTGAGTATAGACTTTATTTCATTGATTATAGAACCATTAAAATTAGCTGGCACCTTGATGAACATCTTCCCTGAAGACTTTACCATAGGTATAACATCATCACACAGGACCTTGGGCGACTCTTCTTCCTTAATGCTTATCCTGCCTTTTATAAATACAGGCCTTTCCTCGACAAGCATGTTCCTGTATTCCTCATATATGGTCGGGAACACTATCACCTCAATGGTACCATAATAATCCTCTATAGTCACAAAGGCCATCAGGTTGTTACTGCGTGTAAATATTGTCTTGCACTCGGTTATTATCCCTCCTATAGTAACAGGCTGCCCGTCCACAAACCTTGTCTGTTGTCCCTCATCGTCATTCTTGAGGTCAAGACTGGTAATGGTAACTGTGGAGTTGAATTCTTCCTCATACTGGTCTAAAGGATGTCCTGATATGTACACCCCAAGCATTTCCTTTTCAAAATTTAACAGGGCCTCCCTTGGGTATTCCTTTATATCGGGATATTCCTCCTGCGGCATTGCCACAGAAAAAAGCGATATCTGACCAGACAGGTTTTCCTTTTTCTGTTTGCTCGAGCCGTCCATAATGTCCACGTATGCAGCCATGAGTTGAGACCTCTTTACCTTAAAGCTGTCAAATGCGCCAGCCTTTATGAGGCTCTCAATGGTCTTCTTGTTTACTACAGTGAGGTCAACCCTGGATATGAATTCCTTAAAACTCTTATATGCTCCTTTTTTTCTTTCTTCCACTATGCTCTTTACCGCATTCCTGCCTACATTTTTTATGGCGGCCAGGCCAAACCTGATATTGTTCCCAACCACTGTAAACTCTTCATCGCTTTCATTGATGTCCGGTGGGAGTACTTTCATGCCCTTTTTCCTGCAGGATTGAATATAAAAGGCCACCTTATCCATATTGTCTACCACACTGTTTAATATGGCCGCCATAAATTCAACAGGATAATAACACTTGAGGTACGCAGTCTGATAGGCCACAACAGCATAGGCGGCCGCATGGGACTTGTTAAAGGCATAGTTGGCAAAGTCAATCATCTCGTCAAAAATATGGTTTGCCACATCTTCGGGCACACCCTTTCTGATGGCACCGGGCACCTCTATGCTGCCGTCCTCATTGACAATGCCGTATATAAAGTTCTGCCTCTCCTTCTGCATGACATCCATCTTTTTCTTTGCCATAGCACGCCTCACCAGGTCTGACCGACCAAGGGAATAGCCGGCCAGGTCTCTTACTATCTGCATGACCTGTTCCTGGTAGACCATGCACCCATAGGTTACCTCAAGTATGGGCTTCAAAAGCGGGTGCTCATAGGTGACCTCCTCAGGATGATTCTTGTTGTAGACATAGAGGGGTATCTGGTCCATGGGGCCAGGCCTATACAGGGATATGCCAGCTATTATGTCTTCAAGGCAGCTAGGCTTTAAATCCCTCATGAACTGCCTCATCCCGCTGCTTTCCAGCTGAAATACCCCGTCGGTATCACCCGCTGATATCATTTCATATACCTTCGGGTCGTCATAGTCCATCCTGTCCAGGTCTATATCTACACTGCGGTATTTCCTGACATTTTCTATGGCATCCCTGATTACCGTAAGGGTCCTGAGGCCTAAAAAGTCCATCTTGAGCAGCCCCAGCTCCTCCAGCGTGCCCATAGGAAACTGTGTTATGACTGCATCCTCACTCTTCTGAAGGGGTACTATGTCAGTCAACGGAAACTTTGATATTACTACACCCGCCGCGTGGGTCGACGTATGTCTTGGCAGCCCCTCCAGCCTCTTGGCCATATCGATGAGGTTTTTGACGTTTTCATCAGATACATACCTCGCCTTGAGGTCCGGATTTAACTCCAGCGCCTTATCTATGGTCATGTTGAGTTCAAAGGGTATCATCTTGGCTATAGAGTCTACATCCCCATAGCTCATATTAAGCGCTCTACCAACATCCCTTATGGCAGCCCTGGCTGCCATGGTACCAAATGTGGCTATCTGGGCAACCCTGTCCTGCCCGTATTTTTTAACCACATAGTCTATTACCTCGCCCCGGCGCTCATAACAGAAGTCGCAGTCTATATCAGGCATACTGACCCTTTCAGGGTTCAAGAAACGTTCAAACAACAGGCCATATCTGATAGGATCAATCCTGGTGATACCAAGGGTGTATGCCACCAGACTTCCGGCAGCGGAACCACGGCCTGGCCCTGTGACTATCCCATTTTCCCTTGCAAACCTGATAAAATCCCAAACAATCAGGAAATAGTCCACATAGCCCATCTTATCGATAACACTTATTTCATAGTCCAGCCTGTCAGTAAGCTCTTTTGTTATACTGCTATACCTTTCCTTAAGCCCATCATAGCACAGCTTTTTGAGATACGAAAGATTATCATAGCCCTCAGGCACGGGAAATTCAGGAAGGAATACCCTGTCAAACTGAAAGTCTACACTGCATCTCTCGGAAATCCTTACAGTATTCTCTATGGCTTCCGGTATATAATGAAAGAGGTCTGCCATTTCATCGGGCGACTTCAGATAAAACTCCGGGGTTTCAAAGCGGAGCCTGTCCTGGTCGCCTACCTTTTTATTCGTCTGTATGCACAGGAGTATGTCCTGGGCCTGGGCATCCTCCTTATATATATAGTGGACATCATTGGTGGCAACCAGCGGTATACCTGTATCCCTTGAGAGGTCTATCAATTCCTTTACAATATTTTTTTCTACCGGAAGCCCATGATCCTGCACCTCGAGGAAAAAGTTTCCTTCTCCAAATATATCCCTGTACATCAGTGCAATCTCTTTAGCACCTTTATAGTCCCCATATGAGAGCCTGGAAGGTATCTCTCCAGCTACACAGGCAGAAAGGGCTATCAACCCCTCATGATACTCCCTTAAGAGCTCGTGGTCTACCCTTGGCTTATAGTAAAATCCCTCTAACGAGGCTTTGGATACTATCTTTACCAGGTTGGAATATCCGGTATTATTCTCAGCTAACAGTATCAGGTGGTACTGGTCCCTGTCCAGCACCGGATCGCAGTCCCTCATGGTGCGTTGGGCTACATACACCTCACAGCCAATAATTGGCTTTATTCCCTGCTTCCTGCACTCCCTGTAGAAATCTATGACACCATACATTGCCCCGTGGTCTGTAATTGCAATGCTTTCAAACCCCATATCCTTAGCGGTCTGAACCAGCTCCGGTATCCTGCAGGCCCCATCTAAAAGGCTATATTCTGTATGTAAGTGCAAATGGGTAAACCTGTGCATATCCATCACCTGCTCTTAAACATTCTTACAGATAAAATACCCCTTGCCAGTATCTCGTCCTCCGATGACACTGTAATCTCTACCTTGCTAAAGTTTCGACTCATGTCTATAACCTTCGCCTCAATAAATATCTTTATATCTATCTGGATAGGGCGCACATAGAATATGTTAAAGTTTTCTACCTCTGCCTCATAGCGCTTGTTACCAATCACTGCAGAAAGCCCTGCTGCTGCCATAAGGAGCGACAGTGAAGGAAAACTCGCCATCCCTCCATGACTCAACATAAGGGAAGGGACTGTACCTATAAAGATTGCCCTGTTCTGTTCAAAGGTAGCCTCGAAGTTTTTGAGCAGCAGGTCCTCTATGGTCTGTTCCACCTGAGGCTGGTTATACATATCTTGAAAAGCCTTTATGACATCTTCTCTCGAGATTATGCCCAGAAGTTTTTTACCCTCTACAACGGGCATGAGCTCTATACCCTGCCATACCATGGTATGGGCTGCATATGCCACAGTCATCTGAGGAGTGGTTGCAATAGGGTTTTTCGTCATTACATTACCGATGGTCTCATCAGGGCTGGAATCGGCTACATCCCTGGATGTAACCACACCCAGCAGCTCGTTCTTTTCGTTAACCACAGGAAATCTTGTATGTCCTGTCTCCAGCACAGTGTTTCTCCATGTGTCTACCTTATCTTCGGGCCTCAGGCATCTTGGAGATTCCACCATTACATCCCTCACCAGCAGGATTTCCTTTTTGCGCATCTTAAAGTATATGGCCCTGTTTATAAGTGTAGCGGCTGTAAATGTATCATAATCGGTAAGTATGACTGGTATTTTTAGTTCATCTGCCCATGCTTTTATCTCATCAGCACAGTCAAACCCACCTGTAATAAGAAGGCCACATTCTTTTGAAAGACCAATCCTCTGTGCGTCTTCCCTGTTTCCTATTATAAGCAGGTCTCCCGGTGAGATATACTTTTCTATTATATCAGGCGTCATGGCTCCAATAAAAAGCTTATTAACCCTTTTGTACAGGCCATCCTTGCCAGCCGTACATGTACCGCCTACTATGTCTACTATCTCTGTATATGTAAATTTCTCAATATCGCCTTCTTCGTTGTCCTCTACCCTCACTGTACCAACCCTTGGTATGGTATTTACATAGCCCTGGTTTTCGGCCTCCTTTATAGCCCGATATGCCGTCCCTTCACTTACACCAAGGCTAATGGATATGCCTCTAACTGAGATCCTTGTACCTGGCTCGAGTTGCTTTATATATGAAATAATTTCATTATGTTTTGTCAATCAGATCACCTATCCCATATCCTCTACTATAAATAAGCTGGGTTCATTCATCAGATCAACCGTCTTGCCATCATTCATCTTATCGCCTCTACAGTCGTAAATCGGTTTTACCTTTGGCCTCGTAGGCATGTATCTGTTTACCTCTACCACCAGGCCGATAGTCCCATCAGAGAGCTTTACCGTTGAACCAACAGGGTATACGGCTATCCTCTCAAGAAGCTTTGGGACCATAGCAGGGTCAAATTGATGTCCCTCCATAGAAATAAGGTATTCTACCGCCACATGAGGATTTTCCCTTTTCTTATACGGCCTGTTGGATGTGATGGCGTCGAATACATCAGCAACACTGACAATCCTTGCGAACTCATGGATATCATCACCCTTAATGCCCCTTGGATAGCCGGTGCCATCATATCTTTCATGATGAGCAAGAGCAACATATGCGGTCAGACTACTTATTCCCGCATTTCCCTTTAATATATCAAATCCAAAAGTGGTATGCTTTTTCACGAGCTCAAACTCTTCAGGTGTGAGAGGGCCGGGCTTGTTGATTATATCATTGGGAATCATGTTTTTCCCAATGTCGTGCAGCAGCGCTCCAACACCCAGTTCCCTGAGCCTGAGATGGTCATAGCCCAATGATGTCCCCAGTATCAGTGATAACACGCATACGTTGACAGAATGGGCAAATGTATAGTCATTCACACTCCTTATGTCGGTGAGGCTAATCATAACATCTTGATTGGCCAGGATATCATCCATGATATTATCGACAATCCTCATGGCTTCGTAGGCGTTGACTGTCTTGTTCAACTTTATCTTCTCCATAGTTTCAGCCATGAATTTTCTTGCCTCTATCCTTGTTTCCTCTCCTATGACATCTTCTATAACAACATCCTTTGACAGGTCGTCCTCGATATAGATATCATATATACCAAGTTCCTGAAGCTTTTCAATATACTTATAGGTAAGTTTTACACCAGCAGAAAGGAGTATGCTGCCGTTGGAGGCGAAAATATTCCTCGCTACTATATCACCCTCTTTTGCATGTTCTATAAGTATCTTGCGCATTAATATCCCCCTGTCTAAACATTCGCTGCACCCTTTAAAGATTCAGCAATTTTATCCAGTTTTTTGAGTCTGTAATTTACACCCGATTTACCAACCTTAGGTTCTAACATTTCCCCCAGCTCTTTTAAGCTGGCATTTTCATTCATTAATCTCAGCCGTGCTACCTCCTGGAGATTATCCGGCAAGCTCTCCAGCCCAATGGTCTCATCTATATATTTTATATTTTCTATCTGTCTTACTGCCGCATTGACAGTCTTGTCCAGGTTTGCAGTCTCACAGTTTACCAGTCTGTTCACATTATTCCTTATCTCTTTGAAGGCCCTTATATTTTCCATGGACATCAAGGATTGAAAAGCACCCATGATGTTGAGTGCATCCACTATCTTGTCTCCTTCTTTCAAGTATACAACATAATTGTTTTTCCTTTCAATTATTTTAGAACCCAACTTAAAATAGTTCAGGAGACGTCTGAGGGAATATGCGTAGTCAGGGTTATCAGTCACGAATTCCATGTGATAATTCTTTTCCGGGTCACTTAAAGAGCCGCACCCAAGAAATGCCCCTTTGATGTACGCCCTTTTGCAGCAGTTCCTGTGTATTATATCCTTATCAATGGAATAGTTTATGCTTACACCGCCTTCGTTTACGCTTATAATTCCAAGGTCTGCCAGGATGTTTTTGGTATCAGTACCAGGATTTATAGTGTAGGTGTTGTTCTTTTTTAAATGATAATTTTTGGTTATAACTATCTCCGGCTTTATGCCATACTGCTCCTTTAGCAGTATATATATAAGCCTGGCTATGCCTGCATTTTCTGTCTTTATTTGAAATCCCACACTCATATTGCCCATCAGTACCAGGCTCCCAGATGAGTGCAGAAGTGCAGATAATTCAGCCTTCATGCAGCAGGCCTTTTCGGGGATTCCCCTCGCCAGCTCTTCCTTTACATTCATTGAGAACGACATTTATAGCACCACCTATATGCACTATCATATTTATTATATAACAACCGCACATAAGATTCTACAGTTAAACTTATAAGACGCTGTATTAACACAAAATACATGAGACAGGTTCATAAAATCTCAGGGTAAAAAAATAAAAGGCCGCCTCCATGAGCGGTTAAGCCTTTCTCAATATCTCTTTCTCATTATTGTATACGCTGTTTGTCCATTTATTGCACTTATCTCCCCACCTAGCCACAACTGTGCCGTTCTGTATAAATTCAACAACCTCGCACATGTTGGCACAACCATCACAGTCAAAACCATTGGTCTCAAACTTCATATCGGATATTTCAAATCCTTTAAAGTCCGTATACCCTTTTTTCTTCACAGCTTCTTTTGCAAGCAGGGCCGAGCCTATAGCACCCATGACCCCATAGTGCTCAGGCACAATAACCTTTTTGCCCAGTGCCCTTTCAAAAGCTGCCTTTATGCCCTTGTTGGCTGCCACACCCCCCTGAAACAATATTGGCTCCAGTATTTCCTTCCCCTTCCCTATGTTGTTGAGGTAATTTCTCACCAGTGCTTCACAAAGGCCGTTTATTATATCCGGTATGGAGTACCCTAACTGCTGTTTGTGTATCATGTCAGACTCAGCAAATACAGTGCATCTTCCGGCTATCCTTACAGCAGCCTCTGACTTCAATGCAATGTCGCCAAACTCTTCAATCGGTATGTTTAACCTGTATGCCTGCTGGTCTAAAAAAGAGCCTGTCCCGGCTGCACATACAGTATTCATTGCAAAGTCAGTAACAATACCATTCCTCAGTATTATAATCTTTGAATCCTGACCGCCTATCTCCAGGATGGTATGTACATCAGGCAATATATGAGTGGCTGCCACTGCATGTGCTGTAATTTCATTTTTCACTATATCAGCGCCGATAATAAGGCCGGCAAGCTGTCTGCCACTCCCTGTTGTACCTGCACCGCATATTTCCACATCCCTGCTCAGTCCCTCTCCAATCTTTTTAATACCATCCTGTACCGCCCTTATTGGCTGACCCTGTGTCCTTAAGTATACTGAGTTTATGACTTGTCCATCTTCGTCTATTAAAGCTATATCTGTACTCACAGATCCTACATCTACTCCTAAATATGCTCTCATATTAAAGCCTCCATAAACATATATAACTGAATTACATTGCTAAACAAATAATTAAAAGTAATTATATAGTTTTCATTAAGAGCATAATAGACTCCTTTTTAGGATGCCTCAGGATGTTACATGCCTTGCCCAATTAAAGGATGTCTTTGATGTTATCGACATGCATATCATACATTTACAGCGCCCATCTCACGTCTCCTCATGAGCAGGTCTACAAATGCCTCTATGCGTGTTTGGTATCCGGCCTGGCCAGTGTTCTCGTCGTAACTCAAGGACATTACAGGAATATCTAAATCCCTGCTCATCCTGTTTAATATCCCCTGGGCCACAATCTCCGGTGTGCATGTAAAAGGAAATATCTGGATTATCCCATCATACCCCATATCAGCAAACTGCCTTGTATTGCCTATGGTATTTATGGCATGGCCACCAATGACCCTGTTCAGATACGGCCTGGCCGCTTCCTTTATCTTTTTTAATTTCCGGGGAAATATATTCATAAGCACATAGTCGCTTATATACTCAGTCTTCTCCACCTCTACCCCGAGCTCATTGAGCTCTTTAAAAATATCCTGGCTGGGGTATGGTTCAATCAGAAAATATATTTCACCTACCACAGCAATCCTCAATGCCTTGTCATCGGCAGGAACAGTCAGGGACTTCATTTCTTCAATTGCCCTGAGGCCAAGCTCTTTAACCTCCTTAGGGTCCATAGATTCATCGATATAGCCCCTGTATTCATTGTACTTATCTGTCACTGCCCCTCTATGCACCTCATGGGCACGGTACACCAGCATAGCCTTCTCCATCTTGTCCAAATAGGCCATCTTTTCCCATGCCAGCTTTACCGCATTGATGACCTTCTTGAAGGTCAATCCAGGGAACAGCGACCCAAAATCCTTTAGGAAGTCTATGAGCCTTCCCTGTGGCGGCTCTATAATCACCATCTTGGGGTTGTAACCCAAATCCTTCAATATCTCTCTTTCTACCTGCCCGTAGTAGCCAAACCTGCACGGGCCAATGCCACCAAGCATTATTATCGTATCAGCTCCCAATTCCAAGGCCTCAATGAAATTCCCAACGTTTATTTTCAATGGAATACAGGCAAATTCTGGAGAATACTGCACGCCCAATGAAAGTGTCCTCTCTGTGATTGGCGGTGGTGTAACAACCTCCGCCCCAAAGCCTTCAAATAGGGCCTTAAGAATGATATCCAGATTGCCCATATGCGGATAAGTAAGCCTCATATCAGACTACCTCTTTCCACCTCAACAGATCCATAAAGGCCTCAAGCCGTGTTATGACACCAGCCTCACCTGTATGTTCATCTATGGTTAACGATAGTAGAGGGACTGTGTTTCTCCTCTTGTATTCCCTCTCCACCATCTCCTTGATGAGAGAATCTGGACCGCACCCGAAAGCGGTAATTATTATTACTCCATCTACAGTACCGCTGTCCAGCATATATCGCCCCGCCCCAAGCATTTCCCTGCCGTATGTCCAGAACATGTCCTTGGGATAGCACGAGGCTCCATACTCAATATCGCTATCTTTCAGCATATCGGCAGTAACCAGGGTACCGCCAAAGTCCTCAACCTTCTTTATAATATTCATGTTGACATATTCGTCCATAAGGTTATAGCTATGTCCCAGCAGACCAATCCTCAAAAGACCGTTGTCCGGTTTTTTTGCCACCTTTGCACCCTCTATTTTCCTCAATGCTTCTCCCGGAAGGAGTCCCGACTTTAAATAACCCTCATAGGTGCTCTGCGCTATAATGGCCGCCTCTTCAGCCCTCTTGATTTTTTTCCTGTCTCTGGTAAAGATTCTGCCAATCCTGTCCAGTTCTCTGCCAACCATCCTGTTGTATCCCCTGTACAAATCTATCTCCATATCTATAAGAGGGGGGATATCGCTCAATGAAGCCCTTACAAGATCCGGCAGTCCAAGAAACTTGGCGCACAGGTATCTCTTTTTCTCCACACTTACTATGCGTGGAACAAAAATATAGTCTACACCTTTCTCCTTTAAATTCAGGACATGTCCAAAAAATACCTTCACAGGAAGACATGCCTCGTCTACGGTATTTGATACCCCGTCATCCACTATCTTCTTGTTTGTCTTCGGTGATAATACCACCTCTGCTCCCAATTCATTAAAAAAAGCCTTCCATGCAGGATAGAAGTTATAGTATAGCAGTGCACGGGGAACACCTATCTTTATAGCCAAGATGTACCATCCCCTTTGTAATGTTACTCATTCAAATTATTTCCATTCCCTGCGTAAATTATTCATTTTTTATCCTTATTATTTAATAATAAGTAAACAGAATGGCAACCTTCGCTCATCAAGCCATATAACAACATAATAACTTGTTTATAAAGAATTATAGTACTTTCATATAAAAAAACAAGACCCCCGTGCTTTTACATCAAATAAAAAAACAAACAGTCAGCCGCTGTCTTACTGAGGCCTTTTACTGATAAGGAGGCTTTTTATATAAAAATAATCAAATACCCTTGAATGGTCTTTTTTCAATCTGGTGTTTAATACCACCTCCATGATTCTATATGCCAGCTTCTTTTCATCATGCCTTATATAGTCTTTTTTTAATTTGATAAAGTCATCATATATCACTTCGGGCCCTGGTGGAATCTTTTTTATCTCTTTAACAAGTTCTGCACCATCTTCTCTGTATTTATTTTCTATCTCTGCTGATACAGTACCATTGTTCGCTATTATATAGTCAATATTGTCAACCCCTCCAAGCCTTTTTATAGCGTCATAATGGTCAAGCAGGTCATATCCCTCTGTTTCGCCGGGCTGCGTCATTATATTGGATATATAAATCTTAACTGCCCCGGATTCATTTACAGCTTTGCTCACGCCAGCGACACAAAAGTTGGGCAATATACTTGTGTACAGGCTGCCAGGACCTATTATAACAGCATCTGCTTCCCCTATGGCGTCCAGTACCTTCTCATAGGCTGGAGGATCTTTTGGCTTTAAATATACGCTTTTTATTGATACACCGGTATTATGGGATATCACAGGTATCTTGGACTCCCCCTCCACCACTGCCCCATTAGAAAGTTCCGCTACAAGCCTTACATCTTCAAGTGTGACAGGCAATACCCTTCCCGCAATTGAAAGCACCTCACTCATCTTTTCTATACCCTTTTCAAAGCTTCCCGTTATATCATTAATGGCAACAAGAAATAGATTGCCGAAACTCTGACCCTTCAATGAGCCATCCTTAAACCTGTAGTTTAAGAGTTTATCCATTTCTGGCTCAGTGTTGGCCAGTGCAAGTATACAGTTCCTTATATCGCCTGGCGGCAACATGCCCATCTCTTCCCTTATAATGCCGGAACCTCCACCATCGTCAGCTACTGTAACAACGGCCACAAGGTTTGACGTATATTCCTTCAGGCCTCTGAGGAGTGTGGAGAGCCCTGAGCCGCCGCCTATCACCACTATTTTGGGCCCTCTCTGTAAAATATGATACTTAAAGATTCCATTGTGATGAACCAGGGATTTTAGATTCTCATAGTATCGAATGTCAATATACATCACTGCAAATACTATTGTGACTATAACAGCACCAATTATGAGCATGTGGCCATCCATGAAATACGATGCAGTGATAAGTGAAATCCCCCCAAGAAACCCAAGAAGGTATAAAAGACGCTTCACAACTACCCCTCCTCTATGTCCCTGTGTTCAATATACGCATTGTAGTCCTTCTTTTTCAACCTGTCGTAAAG
This sequence comes from Calorimonas adulescens, assembly GCF_008274215.1. Classification (NCBI taxonomy): domain Bacteria; kingdom Bacillati; phylum Bacillota; class Clostridia; order Thermoanaerobacterales; family Thermoanaerobacteraceae; genus Calorimonas; species Calorimonas adulescens. The sequence goes on from NZ_VTPS01000002.1 coordinate 34,931, forward strand.
CAGGTTTGCAATGGTAATGGAACGATGTCTGCCGCCGGTACACCCAATGGCTATCACCAGCTGGCTTTTCCCTTCCCTGATGTAGAAGGGTATGAGAAATTCAATCATATCCTCAAGCCTGTCTAAAAACTCAGATGCCTCTTTGTTTTGCATTACGTATCGTTGGACCTCCCCGTCATTGCCGGTGAGCGGTCTTAATTCATCTATATAAAACGGGTTTGGGAGAAATCTGACGTCAAATACCAGGTCTGCGTCTAACGGCAACCCGTATTTATATCCAAAGGATACAATATTGATAATGAGGCCACTGAATTTCCTCCCCTCTACATATATGTTGTAGAGCTGCTCCTTTAACTGTGCAGATGTGAGGCCTGTAGTATCTATTATTATGTTAGCAATCTTCTTTACATCCCCTAAAAGCTCCCTTTCTCTTTTAATCCCCTCCATGATATTCCCTTTATTATTTAAAGGATGCTTTCTCCTTGTCTCTTTGTATCTGCGTACCAGTACAGCATCTGAAGCCTCAAGGAATATTATTTCATAGGGATAGTTTGCCTCTTTAAGATATTCTATACCCTCAAAGAAGTCATGAAAAAATTCTCCCCCGCGTATGTCCATAACAAGGGCCACATTGGAAATTTTTTTTGAATCAAAACACAGGTCAGCCAGCTTTGGTATAAGTGCCGGCGGCAGATTATCTATGCAGAAGTATCCTATGTCCTCCATGGCTTTCATAGCCTGGGACTTTCCAGCCCCTGAAAGTCCGGTGATGATGACAAACCTCATATCAATTCCTCCTACGGTCCTCACCAATAATTTTTATCTCCGGGTACATATCAACCCCAAATTTATCCTTTACGGTTTTCTGTACCATATCTATAAGACGGATGACATCCGATGCAGTGGCATTGCCAAGGTTTATTATAAAGCCGGTATGTTTTTCTGATATCTGCGCATCGCCTATCCTCGCCCCCCTCAAGCCTGCATCCTCAATGAGTTTACCTGCATAATATCCAGGCGGTCTCTTAAACACACTTCCTGCAGAAGGATATTCTAAAGGCTGCTTTTCCTGCCTCCTCCTGGTAAGGTCGTCCATGGTGCGCTTTATTGTTTCCCTGTCTCCTACCCTTAATAAAAAACATGCCCTGAGGACAACCAAATCCTTGCTCTGGACTACGCTCGCCCTGTATCCAAATTCCATTTCTCCATTATTCAGTACATATGATTTCATACTCTTTTTATCTAACACCTCACACCACTCGAGCACATCCTTGATTTCACCGCCGTATGCCCCGGCATTCATATAGACAGCCCCTCCGACCGTACCAGGTATGCCACACGCAAACTCCATTCCTGTAAGAGAGTTCTCGAGAGCAGCATTGCAGACATCCTTTAGAGGCGCCCCTGCCTCTACTGTTATCCTCGTCCCGTCCACATATATGCCATTAAGCTTTGTGACATCCACTACTGCGCCACGTATGCCCCCATCCCTTACAAGAAGGTCGGTGCCTTTGCCAATAATAATATAGGGATAATCGTGCATCGTAAGTACTACGAGTGTGGAAACCAGTTCCTTTCTGTCCTGTGGTGCTATGTATATATCTGCAGGCCCGCCTACCCGGAAAGAGGTATGGCAGGACATGGGTTCATCCATCATAATGTTTTCCGGATTCACACAGTAAAGAAGGTCATTATATATCAATTTAGCTATATTTATTGCAGACATGATCTTTGACTCCTTTTGATTGTATTTATTTGATATTTTATGCAGTAAGTCAATTTTCAAGCACAACCATATTAAGTATATCATAACCTTACGCATTATAGACAAAAAATTAAGGGCCTTTACAGACCCCTATTCATTGATACATACCTTTATCTTCTTGTCAATGCAACCCTCGCTGTCATATTCAAATACATATGCCCCCCATTTTTCTACCCTGAACTCACAGCTGCAATCCCTGCAAAAGTACTTTTTCTTTCCTATTTTCCCTATGTTAGTACTTTTGCATATTGGACAACGCACTTAAATCACCTCGCAATTTAAGGCTTAAACCGCCTCAATCTTAAAGCGTTGGTCACCACAGATACTGAGCTAAAGGCCATCGCAGCGCCTGCAATGGCTGGGTTCAATAGTCCTGCTGCGGCAAGAGGTATGCCTGCTGTGTTATATCCAAATGCCCAGAAGAGGTTCTGTTTTATATTCCTCATCGTAGCCCTGCTCAGCTTTATTGCAGTCACAATACCTCTGAGATCTCCACTCATAAGGGTTATATCCGCTGCCTCCATTGCTACGTCAGTGCCTGTGCCTATTGCTATCCCCACATCTGCTGCAGCCAAAGCTGGAGCATCATTAATGCCATCACCTACCATTGCAACAATTTTACCTGACTCCCTTAGCTTTGCTACCTCCTCTGCTTTATTCTCAGGTAGTACCTCAGCAAGTACGTGGTCTATGCCAACCTGTTTTGCTATAGCTTCGGCAGTACGCCTGTTGTCACCTGTTATCATCCATACTTCTATACCCATATCCTTAAGCGCCTTAATTGCTTCTTTTGAGCCATCTTTGACTGTGTCAGCTACAGCTACTATACCTTTAATCCTGTCTTTCTCTGCTAATATCATAGCTGTTTTGCCTTCGCTTTCCAGTCGGTCCAGTATGGATACAATTTCGTCAGATATTTCAATATTTTTGATATTTATTAATCTCCTGTTACCTAAATATAACTCTTTTCTGTCTATTTCTGCAACCACACCATGCCCCGGTATTGCTTCAAATTTTGCCGGATCTGCCATTTGCAGCTGGTTTTCCTTGGCTTTGTTCACAATTGCTTCACCTAACGGGTGCTCAGAATTTTTTTCTGCTATAGCTGCAAGTCGCAATACCTCGTTCTCCTCTGTACCGTCTATGCTGATAACATCTGTAACCTCAGGTTTACCTTTTGTTATAGTACCAGTCTTATCCAGAATTATGGCATTTATCCTGTGGGCCCTCTCTAAGTGCTCACCGCCTTTTATCAGCACCCCGTTTTCTGCACCCTTGCCTGTTCCCACCATGATGGATGTTGGAGTGGCCAGGCCGAGGGCGCATGGACAGGCTATGACCAGTACTGATACTGCAGCTACCAATCCTACAGTAGCATTGCCAAAGCCAAAGGTCCATACCAAGAATGTAGCTAATGCTATAAGTATAACCGTTGGTACAAATATACCTGATATCTGGTCTGCCAGTTTCTGAATGGGTGCCTTTGAACCCTGGGCATCCTCTACCATCTTTATAATCTGGGCCAGGGCTGTATCCTTGCCTACCTTTGTAGCCCGGAACTTGAACGATCCAGTCTTGTTTATCGTGGCTCCAATGACCTCATCTCCTTCTTTCTTCTCTACAGGAATGCTCTCGCCTGTGAGCATTGATTCATCCACTGAGGAATAACCCTCTATTATCACTCCATCCACCGGTATCTTTTCGCCGGGCCTCACTACCACTATATCTTCTACCTCAACATCCTCTACAGGAATATCCTGTTCCACACCGTCTCTTATCACTCTTGCGGTCTTTGCCCTAAGCCCCATGAGTTTTTTTATCGCCTCGGATGTCCTGCCTTTAGCTGATGATTCCAGGTACTTCCCGAGGAGTATTAAAGTAATTATCACTGCTGCTGCCTCAAAATAAAGCTGATGGTAATGGCCAAGTATGACATTGGCTAAGCTATAAAAATACGCTACTGAAGTACCCATAACTATGAGTACATCCATGTTGGCGCTGCGGCCTCTTAATGCGTGATAGGCATTTTTATAGTATCTTGACCCTATCCAGAACTGTATCGGAGTATCTATGACAAGCTGAAAATATGGGTTTGACAAAAAGGTCATAATGCCAAAACCTATCTCCAGTATCATATTTAAGACCAAAGGGACTGTAAGTATAGCAGATATTACAAACGATGTCCAGAGACTCTTTGCCTCTCTCTCCCTTTCCTGTCTTTCTATATCTACCCCTTCTTCTTTTTCTCTGGCATCATATCCGACTTTCCTTATGGCCTTTATCATGTCCTGGACAGTGACTTCACTGCTGTTGAAGTCAACCGTGGCTGTCTCTGTTGCAAAGTTTACAGTGGCCTTGACTACGCCATTCAACCTGTTTAAAGTCTTCTCTATAGTATTGGCACATGAGGCGCATGACATTCCGATAAGCATAAGCTGTGCCCTGTCAAATACAACATCATAGCCTAAATCCCGCACCTTATTAACCATGTCGTCCATGCTGACCTGGGCAGGGTCGTATATAACTGTGCCTCTCTCTATGCTAAAGTTGACATTGGCCTCCTTCACACCCGGTAGTTTCGATAGGCCACGTTCTATAGTATTGGCACAGGAAGCGCATGACATTCCTTTTAATTTCAATGTCACTTTCTTCTCATTACCCTTTACATCTTTATTTATTGTCTCCATTTTTCTTCCTCCTCTTTGCAGTTATACCCCGTGGGGGTATCTTCTGATTTTATTCTATCCCATATATTTCTTAATGTCAATACTTATTATCCAAAATAATAATTAATTCCAGTGTACAAAGCAGGTAGAGTCGACATGTAAAGACCGGAGGCACCATAAAGTGAGACTTAGCCGCTCTTAGCCTTGAAACAAGCGAGGCATGAAAAAGTGCTATACAAAAACACTGAGTGTGAAAAGCAGAAAATATGTATTCTAAGAAAGAAATAATGAGTAGGGCCAATTGGCCCTACTCATTATTTATCCTGCAACGGCTTCTCCTCATTTTGTTCACGCTGATGATTTCCGTGGCATCCACCGCCGTGGTTATGCCCAAACATCCCAAACGTCATAAGTATCATCATTAATGGACAAGCTAACACTGCAAGCAATGGTAAAACTCCTAATATCCAGTTCATATATTCATCCTCCTTTCATAATACCCTATACGGGTATTATAATATACTTTTCCCGAAAAAGTGTGATGGAAGTATGATATATTTGTAAACATAATAAAGACACCGGAAAGATCCGATGTCTGAATATTTATAGAATATTAAGAGCAAGTACAGCTACCACAGCAGCAACTGTAAGTCCAATTATATAGGGGGTATAATTTACTTTACTGGCTGTCTCTTCATTGCTTATTACTCCAGCCTCTTTTGTCTTTGGCCTCTCCGGATCAAATTCTTCACCACAGCATCCTGCCATTCCGTACACTTCCCTTTAGGTTTAATTTTAAGCTACTACTTCATACCCTGCATCATCAACAGCAGCCTTTATGTCGTCCAATGTAACCTTTGCAGGATCGTATGTTATATCTGCCTTACCTTCTTCCAAACTTACCTTCACATCTGATACTCCATTTAGAGATTTAATGGCATTTTCCACATGCATCTTGCAGTGCTCGCATGTCATGCCGTTAACCTTTACCGTCATTTTTTCCATTTACATCACCTCCAGAAACGTTATATACGGTAGGGGGGTACCCTATCTATTTTTATTTTACACCTAATTGCAAACAAAGTCAATACAAATGCTGGCAGCAATTATGACATATATAAGAATCTTATCATATTTAGTCATTTGCATTACCTATACCAATTATACCTTAATGGGGTATAATATAATAAAGCATAATTATGATGAGGCAGATATATACTCCTTATATTCCCTCTCTATTTCCGCTGCTGCCTCATCCACATTCTCATATCCCAGCACCACCTGTCGAAGGTGTGTCTTTAAAATCTCATCCAGTGCCTCCATGCTTTCATTCTTAGGTAAATATGCTGTGTTGTCAACTATTTCCTGCACCCTACCCATAAGTTCGTCGTCTTTATAGAGTCCTTCAGAACCTTTATAAACGGGCAGCAGATTGAAATCCCTTATTCTTTCCTGTTTGTTCTTTGACGTAATCTGATCTAAAAACATCATTATTGCCTCCATCTTTTCAGGGTCATCCTGTTTGAACACTGAATAGGCTATGACCATTTTGGTCGCTGGAGACTGTACAGGATATGCAACAGCATCGTAATGCCCGGATGTTTTGCCCTTCAGCTTTAGTATCCCTGTGAGATGGTACGGCATCATGACAGTATCATTGTCTTCAAGAAATCCATCCCATGCCTTTGTCTTATCTACCACGCCAAAGTCCCGGGTTAAAAGTTCCCTCTCTTTCAGGTCTGCAAAGAATCTAAGTCCCTCCTTTATCTCTTCAAAATCGGGAGTGCCATCATCATTGAATATTTTACCGTCGTTAAACAGGAATGGCAAAAGGGTGTAATCGTCTATGTCTATATAGCCACCAAGGGCATAGACATTTTCCTTTTTCCTGGATGCATTTGCCCTATCAATAGATTCCAAGAGGTTTTTAAAGGTAGCGGCATTGAGGTCTTTAATGTCATTTAATCCATAGTTGCTCGCTATATCCCTGTTTACATACAGTATGTCAGAGGTTATAGCCCACGGGATACCATAAATATTGCCGTCTTTGCTTACCTGTTCTATAACATCCTCTCTATAGTCGTCTTTATTATTTATGTATTTATTTAGAGGCTCCAGGGCACCGCTGGATATATACCAGTAATTTCCTCCAACAGGGGCTATGTCAGGGTAGACCCCTGTCCTTACAGCCGACTCAAGCCTGGCATAACCGTCCCTGTAGTTTAAAGGGACCAGGTCTATCACAACCCCTGGATTTTGTCTCTGGAACCTCGAAATTTCCTCTCTTATCCATGAAAAGCCACCCGGGTCAGCCGCCGTTGGGTGAGGAAAATCCACCATTGTTATAATTCCTTTATATTTAGTTTCATTCTCCTGCGGGTTTTCTATGCTTTCTTTATACAGATTGTAGTAGAACGGCCAATATATAAGGAAGGTTATAAGCAACAAAGAAAAAAATAGGATAAAAGGACGTTTCAGCATAATCATCATCCCTCTATCCTATTTATATTTTTGCATGTAAATATTATTCAACCAAGTTCTATTACTATAGACTACAAGTCTATATAGGCATATCAATGACATGCCGGGCACCTGATCGTTCGTCTCGATATTCTAAGGATTTGTGTCTGAATTCCATCGGGTGTGCTTCCATTCGGCATCCTGCCTCAGCGTCGGCTCAGCAGGCGTCTTTGCCCCAAATCCAAGAGTATTATAGGCTCTCTTTAAAGATGTCCTGGGTGCCATACAACATACCCCGTAAAGCATAACCTTACCAGAGTGTCCAAACCAGAAAAGACGGTCAGCAGTTAATAATTTGAAATCCCAGGAACCGTCCCCGCAGTTCACGTGGCCTTCCCTCTACTTCGCAAGCTGATCTTTGAGATAGCTTATCCTCTTTACGGGAGATGGATCTGTGCCATTGAGGAAGGCAAGATATACACTGGTGTAGTCACCTATATATATAAGGGAAAACAGCCTTGCCAGCCTTGTACCGCCGACAGCCTGAACCTCATCCACCTTATATACAGCATCTTCTATGATTTCTCTTGTGATTTCCATGCGTCTCTTTATCCTCGGATGGTCCTCATCGTCCTGCAGGTATACAATGACAAATTTCTTTAAGAGCTCTTTTGGAAACTCAAAGCCCACTATCTCATTATGGTTAAGTTCTGAAAATACGTTGTAGTAGGCCATAGCCTTGCCGTTTTCACTCATCTGGCCCTTCCATCTCTGCGCCACTATTTCTGTAGTGCCTGCACTTCCATAGATAACCGGCAATCTGCCATAGAAGTCATCGGCCAACTGCTTTGCATTGTTGTCTTCAAACATGACCTCCGGCTTTAATTGTTCTCTCAGGTCTTTCAACACACCTATGGCATCGTTGATTTCCCCCTTTGGGTCATCTATTATGCCAGCCTTGTATAGGGTCATAAGGGTTGTTACAAAGGAATAGCCAATGGCTGCCCTTGGTTGATATCCAGCAGGGATAGTGAGTACGGGATATCCATCTGCAAGGGCCATTTCCTTCAGTTTGCCACCGGTAGTAATGGCAACTATTTGGGCCCCCTTTTGTTTTGCCTCTGCATATGTAGAAAGTGTCTCTTCTGTATTGCCGGAATAGCTGCTGGCAATAAACAGCGTACTGCCGTCAACAAAGGCAGGTATACTGTAAGCCCTGTTGACCAGGATTGGTATACGTACCCTGTCCATTAGATATACCCTTACCAGGTCTCCCCCAATGGCAGAACCGCCCATGCCGGAAACAACCACATTTTTGATATTGGACGCCTTAAAGTTGAAACCCTCAGAGATTGAAAGGGCCTCTTCCATTTGCTCAGGCAAATGATAGACGGCATCCAGCATCCCTTCTTTGTCAAGTTCCTGCAGTTTGTTTAAATCATCAAGTATGTGCATACACCTCATCCTTTCTATTGCTCTGTTAATCTTTTTAATAATCTTTCATCAAATTCCTTTGCAGCATTGTACCCCATGTCTCTCTGTCTCTGGTTCATGGCTGCTACCTCTACTATGATGGCAAGGTTGCGGCCAGGCCTTACAGGAATTGTTACTTTTGGTTTTTTAACCCCAAGAATCTCCATATACTCATTATCCATTCCCACCCTCTCATAAAACTTGCTGTCATTCCACGGCTCTAACTGTATGACCAGGTCTATGTTTTTGGACTGCCTTATAGCCCCCACGCCGTAGAGCGTCCTTATATCCAGGATACCTATTCCCCTTATCTCTATATAGTACCTGATAAGGTCTGGGGCTGTACCAGTGAGGGTATTTTCATCGGTAAGCTTAATCTCCACAGCGTCGTCAGCAACCAGCCTGTGACCCCTCTTTATGAGCTCAAGGGATGTCTCGCTCTTACCTATGCCGCTCTGGCCCAAAAGAAGTATGCCTACGCCATAGACATCTACAAGGTCGCCATGGATGGTTATGGATGGAGCAAGCATATCATTCAGATAGTTATACAGGCTGTATATGAGCCGCGTGGTGGCTTCTTTTGATCGGAAGAGCGGCCTCCTATACTTGACAGCGGCATCATATATCTCCTCTGGGACATCAAGATTTCTTGAAATTATAGCGCAGGGAAAGGCAAACTTGAAAAGCTCATCAGCCCTTTTTTTCCTCGTAGCAGGGTCCAGTGTCATGAAATAGGTGACCTCCACCTTTCCTATAACCTGCACCCTTTCATAACCAAAGTATTCGTAGAATCCTGCCAGTTCCAGGCCTGGCCTGTTCACATCTGCGGACTCTATATATATATCCTCATCATAGTTATCATTGATTATCTCAAACTTAAAGTCTTCTGCCAGCTTCGTTACAGGTATCCTGTTCATTCTAACCCTCCCTGGACAAATATAGAGCATATGGCCATAAAATGTCCCACTATTTTTTTATTCCTCTAAAATAATTATACACCTGTTCAGCAGCTTTTGCATTCATTGAAGGAACTTTTTTTAATTCCTCTATGTCAGCCCTGCTAACAGCCTCTGCAGAACCAAAGTATTTTAAGAGCTCTTTTCTTCTGGTTTTACCAATGCCAGGTATATCATCCAGCAGGGACTTGACAGCCTGTTTTTGCCTGAGGTCCCTGTGATAGTTTATGGCAAACCTGTGAGCTTCATTCTGTATAGCTGTAATAAGCCTGAAGGCGTTGCTGTTTACGGGTATATGAATTTCTCTATTGTTGTATATCAACCCCCTCGTCCTGTGTCTGTCGTCTTTAACCATGCCGCACACAGGTATATCAAAGCCCACAGCATTTAAAACCTGTTCACATGCACTGACGTGGCCTTTACCTCCATCCACCATAATCAGGTCGGGCAGCGATGTAAACTTTCCCTCCTCAATGTCTATGCCTTCCTTTTTCAGTCTCTCTGCCTCCTCTATGCTGTGGGTAAACCTTCTTTCTATGACCTCTCTCATGCTGGAATAGTCATTGGGACCTGAGACGGACCTGATTTTAAAATGCCTGTAGTCGCTGTTTTTTGGCTGTCCATTCTCAAACACAACCATAGAGGCAACAGAGTTGGTACCCTGAATGTTGGAAATGTCGTATGCTTCAATACGGTATGGTTTGTCAGCAAGGTCCATATACTCCATGAGCTCTTTCAAGGCTTCATGGGAGGACTTCATCTCATTTTTCAACCTGTCTCTGTAATTTTCCAGCATATCCTGTGCATTCTTCATGACCATATTTACAAAGTCTTTCTTTTCTCCCCTCTTCGGTACTGTGAGTTTTACTTTTGAACCCCTCCTGGTTGTCAGCCAGTCCTCAATCAGCTCCCTTTCATCTATCTCACACTGGATGACCACTTCTGCGGGTATATGGGATATATTGGAATAAAACTGTTCTACAAACTGCGTCATAGTATCCCTTATGGTTTCCTCATCTATTTTACTGAAGAAAAAGTGCTCCCTGTCTATCAGCTTGCCCTCCCTGACAAAAAATACCTGAATGCAGAGGTCACCTTCAGAAAGGTAATAGCCAATGACATCCATATCTTTTTCTACAGTCTTTAGAACCTTTTGACTGTAGCTGATCTGTCTTATGGAATCTATCTGGTTTCTTATCTCTATGGCCTTCTCAAATTCCAGATTTTTTACATGATTTTCCATTTTATCCCGGAGTATGGCTATGAGTCTGTCCTGGTGCCCGTCCAGAAACTCGCATATCTCCTCACACATTTGCCTGTAATCTTCCTTATTTATCCTGCCGGTACACGGCGCTTTACATTCACCTATATAATAGTAAAGACATTCCCTTACCTTACCCATCCGCTCTTCAATATTTATATTGCATGTCCTCACAGGATACATACGCCTTAAAATGTTTACAGTTTCTTTTGTGGCATAGGCACTGGAATACGGGCCAAAGTATCTTGCACCATCGTGGGTCACCTTGCGTGTTACAAAAACCTTCGGATAATCTTCATTCATGGTTATCTTAATGTATGGATAGCTTTTGTCATCCTTGAGGGAGATGTTGTATTTTGGCCTGTATTTTTTGATGAGGTTGCACTCTAATATCAGTGCCTCCATCTCATTGTCCGTAATTATATACTCCAGGTCAGCTATGTGGTTTACCATAGACCTGACCTTGGGCATCTGATTTGTTGTATAATGAAAGTACTGCCTCACCCTGTTTTTGAGAACCTTGGCCTTGCCAATATATATTATGTCTCCCAGTTCATCCTTCATTATATATACCCCGGGCTGCGCTGGGAGTGATTTCAAACGTTCCTCAATGAGCGGAGTTATTTCCATGCGTCATCACCCTGCATTAATTATAGCATATTCTGAGCAATCATAGTCTACTTCAGGTACTTATTCAAAACCTGCTTCGCAACCGGTGCCGCCACCTGACCACCGCTGCCACTGTTTTCTACTATCACAGCCACAACAATCTGAGGGTCATCGGCAGGAGCAAATCCCACAAACCAGGCATGAGACTTTTTACCCTCCACCTCAGCAGTTCCTGTCTTTCCCGCCACATCAACACCTGATATCTTGGCTGCCGTACCTGTGCCGTTTTTTACTACCCCTATCATCATTTCTTTTATTTTGGCTGCCGTACTTTCAGTTATTGGGGAGAGGTATGGCTCATCCTGCCTGTTATAACTTATCCTGCCCTCTGAGTCTGTTATGCCCTTTACTATATATGGACGCATTATGGTCCCTCCGTTGGCGACAGCCGATGTAACCAGCGCCATCTGTAGAGGGGTTGCCAGAATATCGGCCTGGCCTATGGACGACAGTGCCAGCTCTCTTTTGCTGGTTGGATATGGAAATACACTCATCTTTGTAGGCAGGTCAAAGTCCAGATTTTTATTAAAACCAAACCTGCCAGAATATGCATACATATTATCTGCGCCCAATTCCAGCCCTATATTTATAAAGGTGGCATTGCAGGATACCTCAACTGCCCTCCTTATGTCAATGTTTCCATGGGCAGTGCCGTTGTAGTCCTTGATTACAAGGCCATCCACATCAGTAGAACCAGTGCACTTAAATGTCCTTTCTTCCAATCCTCCAATCTTTTCAATGGCCGCAGAGAGGGGTATGAGTTTAAAGACTGAACCCGGCGGGTATAACCCTTGTATAGCCCTGTTTAACAGAGGGCTGTCTTTACTGTCCTTCATCATTTCCCAATCCTTTTCTATATTATTGGGGTCAAACCCCGGTGATGAGACAAGGGCAAGTATCTCACCTGTCTTAGGGTTCAGAGCCACCACTGCCCCTTTACGCCCGTCCAGCGCCTCATAGGCTGTCTTCTGGAGACTGCTGTCTATGGTCAGTATGACGTCATATCCCCTGTCCTTAATGCCAAGAATATTCTGCTTGAAGAGCAAGAATGGGTTCTTTGTCTCCAGGCCGAGGAGTTCTTTGTTGTATGCGGCCTCTATTCCTGACCTCCCATACTGCTGGCTGTTGTAACCTACCACAGGACCAATGGCCGGTCCGCCGTAGTAGACCCTCTTTCTCTCTCCTCCGTCCTGGACGGTCTCAGCTATGGTGTTGCCGTTCCTGTCTACTATACTGCCTCTTACCACCCTGTTTTCCTCTTCCCACAGCCTCCTGTTGTAATCAGAGGCAAGGAGGGTATCCCTCATAAAAAATTCAAAATAAAGGAGATAGGCGATGAGTGATGAAAACATCAGGACAACTGCGATAAGGACATTTCGTATATTATTTCTCATTTTGTACCCTCCTCTAAACTGAGAGAGTTCATTATACCAAGGAGGGAAAAGGAGGTAACAATGGAACTCCCACCATAACTTATAAATGGAAGGGTAACCCCTGTAAGCGGTATGAACTTGGTGACCCCTCCTATGATTATAAAGGTCTGAAAGGCCAACATGGAGGCTATGCCGGTAAGAAGCAACTCCTTCAGCCTGTCATTGGAGGACATGGCGCTTATATATGCCCTCACAAATATAAACAGGTAGATTGCTATTACGGCCAGGCCTACCAGAAGCCCAAACTCCTCCACCAAAATGGAAAATATCAGGTCTGTGGACACCGCAGGGATATACTCGGGGTGGCCAAGCCCCAGTCCAGAACCAAACAACCCACCTGCTCCTATAGCAAACAGGGACTGCACTATCTGATATCCCTTGCCCGGTACATCCATCCAGGGGTTCAACCACGCCTCAAACCTCACCCTCACATGGGAAAAGATGAGATAACTCAAGACAGCGCCTGTGACAAGCAGGATAATACCAATCAACGGATATACCGGTTTCCCGGTAGCCACATATACAAATACTATACCAGTCATAAAAAATATGAGGGCGGTCCCAAGGTCCTTTTGAGCAAAAAGCAAAAGGACAACAGTGGCAACAAAGCTGCCATATAAAAGCACATCCTTTGTTTCATTCCTATCCTTTAGAAAGGAGGCTGATGCTATGCAAAAAAGTATCTTTACGAACTCGGATGGTTGAAAGGAATGGCCCGATATAACTATCCAGTTTGTAGACCCTCCAATCTCCCTTCCAAAGATTATAGTAATAAAGAGCAACATGAGCGAAGTTGCTCCAAACAACCAATGATATTTCATAACATAGCTATAATATTTGAATAAAAATGTAAACACAATAAAAGTAGCTATGCCGCCCGTTATCCATATAAACTGGCGATAGGCCAGGCTTTCATTGACCCGATAAATCATCACCAAGCCTATCCCACAGAGGAAATTACTAAGAAGAAACAGCATAGCATCACCATTCAGGGCAAATATGCGCATGGTAATAAAACCTATAGTTATTATTGCTATAAGCCCCAGCCCCATATATAAAGGTTTTGGATTTATTGGTGTCTCGTGAAGAGATAACAGAGAAAAACAGATGGTTAAAAACAAATAGAGGGACAAAAGCATCGCCCTGTAATATCTGGAGGCTTTTGCCATATAATCAACTCCTGTATATAAGTTTGACCGGCCCCACCATTATGACGTCTTTATCCCTTAGCTTCCTGCTGCCTTCAATCTTCTTGCCATTTATTATAGTACCATTTGTGCTTTTAAGGTCCTCTATATAAAACCCCATCATCCCCCTCTTAATGCGGGCATGTTTGCTGGATATAAATGGATTGTTTAAGACTATATCACAGTCCTCGCCTCTACCTATAATAGTGTCATCCTTTAATTCAAATCTCATACCGGGGTCATCTGCACAGATCAGATAAGACCCCAGTTTCTCACCGTACCATCCAGTAAGCCTTATCACCTGTATAGTGTTAAACAGGAAAAAATATACTATAGAAAGCAATATCCATTTAAAAAGGCCTGATAAAAACTCATACATAGGTTATACAACCTCCACGCCCACCTTCAAATAATCCTTTAAATACTGTCCTGTATATGAGTCAGCCACCATGCTAACCTCTTCAGGTGTGCCTACAGCTACAACCTCTCCCCCTCTGTCTCCGCCGTCCGGTCCGAGGTCTATGATGTAATCTGCAGTCTTTATCACGTCCATATTATGTTCTATCACAATTACCGTATTTCCACCATCAACCAGTCTCTCCAGCACATTTAAAAGCATATGGACATCAGCTATATGCAGACCAGTAGTAGGTTCATCCAGGATATACACTGTTTTCCCGGTAGGCCTTTTAGAAAGCTCAGTGGCAAGCTTTACCCTCTGGGCCTCACCACCTGAAAGTTGAGTAGATGGTTGCCCCAGCTTAATATACCCCAACCCTACATCATAAAGAGCCTGCAGCTTTGTCTTTATACGCGGAATATTATCAAAAAACCCCAGAGCCTCCTCCACAGTCATATCCAGTATATCGGCAATATTTTTGCCTTTATACTTGACCTCTAAGGTCTCCCTGTTGTATCTTTTGCCCTTACAAACCTCACAGGGCACATAGACATCCGATAGAAAGTGCATCTCTATCCTTATAATGCCATCTCCGCCACAGGCTTCGCAACGCCCGCCCTTTACATTAAAGCTGAAGCGTCCCGGTTTATAACCCCTCATCTTAGCATCCGGGGTCTGCGAGAATATTTCCCGTATGAGGTCAAAGACACCTGTATAGGTGGCCGGGTTAGACCTTGGGGTACGGCCTATGGGCGACTGGTCGATATTTATTACCTTATCCAGGTATTCTATACCCTCAATTGAGTCATGTTCTCCAGGCTCTTCCCTTGAACCGTTCAGTCTCCTTGCAAGAGACTTGTACAATATCTCATTTATCAGGGTGCTCTTACCTGACCCTGATACCCCTGTAACACATGTGAATACACCAAGTGGAAACGACACATCAATGTTTTTTAAGTTGTTCTCCCTGGCTCCCCTAACGGTAAGCCAATGCCCATTGGGTTTTCTTCTATATTCAGGCACAGGTATGCTCTTCTTGCCGCTCAAATACTGTCCTGTTATGGATCTTTCGCACCTTTTTATATCGTCAATGGTGCCACAGGCCACTATCTCTCCACCATGCGCTCCTGCACCCGGCCCTACATCTATAATGTAGTCCGCCGCATACATCGTCTCCTCGTCATGCTCTACCACTATAAGGGTATTGCCAAGGTCCCTCAGATTGAGCAGTGTCTTTAAAAGCTTGCTGTTATCTTTCTGGTGAAGCCCTATACTCGGTTCATCCAGTATATACAACACACCCACCAGTCCTGAACCTATCTGGCTTGCCAACCTGATCCTTTGAGACTCACCACCAGACAGTGTGGATGCAGCCCTGGAAAGAGTGAGATAGTCCAGACCAACATTTATCAAAAATCCCAACCTTGCTTTTATTTCCTTGAGTATCTGAGATGCAATCACCTCTTCCCTCTCTGTAAGGGTCATTTCATTCAGGAATTTAAGCAGGTCTCTTACAGACATGTCTGTCATAGCAGCAATATTTATGCCTCCGACTGTCACCGCCAAGCTCTCCGGCTTTAATCTGGCACCATGGCAGGCTGGACATGGTGTGGTCTTTAAGAAGTTATATATCTCCTCTCTCACAAAACTGGACTTTGTATTTTTAAACCTTGTCTCGATCTCATTGAGTATGCCATCATAGTGTTCACCGTCGCCGTAGAGGAGTTTGTTATACTCATCCTCCTTCATGTCCTCTACAGGCACATATATATCTACGCCCATCTTTCTCAAGGCGGTAACCATGTTGTGATATGCCATGGTGTCCTTGGCATACAGCCACGAATCTATAGCCCCTGAGGTTATTGCCTTGGACTTGTCAGGTATTAAAAGGTCCGGATCTACCTTAAGGTCTGTCCCAAGCCCGCTGCAAACCGGGCACGCCCCAAAAGGGCTGTTGAAAGAAAACATCCTCGGGCTCAATTCCTCAAGGCTTATACCGCAGTCAGGACATGCGTAGTTCTCACTAAACAGCCATTCTTCTTTATCCAGTACCTCCACAATGACCAGTCCATCTGAATGTTTTAAGGCAGTCTCTATGGAGTCTGTAAGCCTTCCTTCTATGCCCGGTCTCACCACCAGTCTGTCTACTATAACCTCTATGGAATGCTTCTTATTCTTTTCCAGCTTAACAGCATCATTTACATCCACGACAGAACCATCGACACGCATTCGCACAAATCCGCTCTTCTTTATGAACTCAAATACCTTGACAAACTCTCCTTTTCTGCCTCGCACAAGTGGGGACAATATCTGTATCCTTGTCCCTTCTGGCAAAGTCATTACCTTGTCCACCATCTGGTCTATACTCTGCCTGCTTATCTCCCTTCCACAGTTTGGACAATGGGGGATGCCTATACGGGCATATAAAAGCCTCATGTAGTCATATATTTCGGTCACAGTGCCCACGGTGGAACGAGGGTTCTTGCTGGTGGTCTTCTGGTCAATGGATATGGCTGGAGACAGGCCTTCTATATAGTCTACATCGGGTTTATTGGCCTGGCCAAGAAACTGCCTTGCATAAGCCGACAGAGACTCAACATACCTCCTCTGTCCCTCCGCATAAATTGTATCAAAAGCCAGGGATGATTTGCCAGACCCGCTCAGGCCGGTGATTACAACCAATTTGTCCCTGGGTATGGATACATCTATGTTTTTTAAGTTGTGTTCTCTGGCCCCTTTAACGAATATTTCATCTTTGGACATTTATATAATCACCTCAATAAGTTAAATAGCCCGTTAAATTCTGTGCAATTTATCTGTGTGATAGCGTCAATAATATCCATGCACCTGGCACTCACTTCGATACTCTAACACTTGCACATACACTACTATCATCTATTGCCTTGCCAGAAGTTTCTTGAGCTCCATCATTTTATCCCTGAGCTCAATTGCCTTCTCAAACTG
This sequence comes from Calorimonas adulescens, assembly GCF_008274215.1. Classification (NCBI taxonomy): domain Bacteria; kingdom Bacillati; phylum Bacillota; class Clostridia; order Thermoanaerobacterales; family Thermoanaerobacteraceae; genus Calorimonas; species Calorimonas adulescens. Next base: position 52,165 of record NZ_VTPS01000002.1, read on the forward strand.
AAGATCCTTTGCTGCAGCCATCATCTGGTCCTCAAGGAAACTTATAGTTACCATCAGTTCTTCCTTGTTGACAGGCTTTTTGCCCTTCATTTTCTTTTTATCAGCCTTATACTCACCCTTTGACTCACTTACCTTCGTCATGGCCAATATATCCCTTACTGACTTCTCTATAGTCGTCGGCGTAATGTTATGCTCGATATTATAGCGGATTTGTATTTCTCTTCTTCTGTTGGTTTCATCTATAGCCTTCTTCATAGAGTCTGTTATTACATCAGCATACATTATGACCCTGCCGTTTACATTTCTTGCAGCCCTGCCGGTTGTCTGGATAAGCGAAACTTCTGACCTCAAAAAACCCTCTTTGTCGGCATCCAGTATTGCCACCAGTTCCACCTCCGGCAGGTCTAATCCTTCCCTTAAAAGGTTTATTCCCACCAACACATCAAATTCGCCAAGCCTTAAGTCCCTTATTATCTCCATCCTCTCCAGGGCGTCTATATCAGAGTGCATGTACCTTACCCTGATACCTATATCTTTAAGATAGTCAGTCAGGTCCTCTGCCATTCTTTTAGTCAGTGTGGTGACCAGCACCCGGTTACCTCTTTCTGTTGTCTTTTTTATCTCGGATATCAGGTCGTCTATCTGACCATTGACAGGCCGTACCTCTATGCTGGGGTCTATCAGCCCGGTGGGCCTTATTATCTGCTCTACCACCTGTTCTGAATGTTCCAGTTCAAAAGGCCCTGGTGTGGCTGAAACAAATATGGCCTGATTTATTTTCTTTATAAACTCGTCAAACTTAAGCGGCCTGTTGTCATAACATGAAGGCAACCTGAACCCATGCTCCACCAGGGCATCCTTCCTGGATTTGTCCCCATTATACATGGCCCTGAGTTGTGGTATAGTCTCATGGGATTCGTCTATAAAGAGCAGAAAGTCGTCCGGAAAATAATCTATGAGGGTATAGGGCGCACTGCCAGGCTCTCTGCCAGAAATATGCCTGGAATAATTTTCTATGCCTTTGCAATACCCCATTTCCTGCAGCATCTCCAAGTCAAACATCGTCCTCTGTTTTAATCTTTCTGCTTCCAGTATCTTACCATCATCCTTAAGTTTCTTATACCACCACTCAAACTCTTCCTGTATGCTGTTTATAGCTGTCTTTAATTTTTCCTGTGTGGTTGCATAGTGGGATGCAGGTAGTATTGATACATGCCTGAGTTCCCCCAGTATCTCCCCTGTAAGCACATCTATCTCCGTAATCCTATCTATCTCATCTCCAAAAAATTCAATCCTTACAGCTTTGTTGGTAGAGGATGCCGGAAACACCTCAATGGTATCTCCTTTTACCCTGAACTTTCCTCTGGAAAAGTCTATGTCGTTTCTATCATAATGGATATTAATAAGGTGTCTTAAGACCTCATCCCTGTCCTTGCTCATGCCTGGCCTTAAAGAAAGCACGAGATTCCTGTAATCTGACGGGTCGCCTAACCCATATATGCAGGACACACTGGCTACTATAATGATATCCCGTCTTTCAAACAGGGCCGCAGTGGCGGAGTGCCTCATTTTATCTATCTCATCGTTTATTGAAGCATCCTTTTCTATATAAAGGTCAGACTCAGGCACATATGCCTCGGGCTGATAATAGTCGTAATAGCTAACAAAATACTCCACTGCATTCTCAGGGAAAAACTCCTTAAACTCACTGCATAGCTGTGCAGCTAACGTCTTGTTATGCGCAATAACCAGGGTTGGTTTCTGTACACGCTGTATGATATTGGCCATAGTAAATGTCTTGCCGGAGCCGGTAACGCCCAGCATGGTCTGGTACTTCATACCCTCCATTATCCCCCTGGACAGCTTATCTATAGCCTGCGGTTGGTCTCCTCTTGGTACATAATCACTTACGAGTTTGAACTTCCCCACTATAATCACCACCACTTTTAATTGTCTATCATTTTATTATACCATATCCTACATGTACATATAAAACTGTAGATGTAAAAAGCCACCATGTCAATGGCGGCCCCATCTATCCCTTATATTTTTATACAACCTCTCCAAAATTGAAGGCGCTTCAGATACTATAAAACCGGGACTGGTATTTTTGGGCACAAAGAGTATCCCAAGCTGTTGAATCCCATTCTTGTAATCACTATACTTGTATGTCTTCCTGACACCATCCGTGTCTATGACATCTACCCATATATATGCTGGCATTTCATACATCACATCCTTAACATTGCTCTCACTGTTCACCTCTCTGCCGTTTATGTTCAGGATAACATCACCAGGCCGCAGACCCATTCTATCAGCCGGCCCATCCTTTTTTACCTCCAGCACCCTCATCCCCTTGTCCGGAGGCACATAAAGAGGCTTGCCCTTATCCTCTATATATCTACCATACAAAATCAAAGACTCATGGCCTATAGGGGCAAACAACGCCGCTACATATTTCATGATGGTACTGTTTGCAGCAAATAGTGACAGAACAATCAAGATAATGCTGAAGCCAAGAAGCCTCAAGGCTGAACTCTTGCTCCTCTTTTCGGGAGTTTCAGTAAGGACTATGTCTCCATACCCAAGTGCAGCAATACCATTTAATATTATAAATACAGAGCTCTCTGTAACACCGGGCATCCTTATGAGCGGCCACCAGTCGGGGGTTGGCACTGTGCCACCATTTAAGACTGGCCCTGTATAAAGGACAAGCATGAGTATTGGTATAGGCCAGAACCTCTGGAGGTTAAAACCACCCACTACACTGCCGTCTTTGCGCTCAATAAATATGGGTATCCTGTCCCTGTGGCCATCCAACCATATCAGCAAGCTCTCCATAAGGTGCAGGACCCCCACCAGGGCCATGAGCCCTGCCACATTTATTTCAGGATAGCCAAAAATAAGACTTATAAGGGACACAATGCCTCCTGCATAGGAAAAACACAGATATCTCGGGTTTATAAGCATCAAAAGTATAGCTAACGGCCATACATACGCCAGGCCAAACTGGTCCATGGTAATTCCAAGAAATACCATAATAAAACTGCCTACGAGCCCCCCCAGCAGCCCAAAAAATATGGAGTCCAGCACCCTTTCCCTTATAGGGTACTGGACACTTCCAAGTATTTCAATCTCCATACTGGCAATCCGGCGGTATTGAAGGTACACTATAAGCACCACAACCCAGAAAACCGGTTGGACAAGCGAAAGAGAATATGATTTGATTATAAGCCAGGACATATCAAGAAAATTGGATAACATTTTAATCACCTGCTGCCCATTTTCTGTTTTAGTACCTCTATTGCTTTTTGCAACTGGGTATCCTTATCTCTTGGTATATCGGTCATCTGGGCAACCTCCTTCGGTAATTCCACAACTATATCAGGGGCTATACCTTTACCTTGTATGTCGGTGCCTTTGGGTGTATAATACTTTGCTATCGTATATTTAAGCCCTGAGCCATCGTCAAACTTATACATTGTCTGGACGAGACCCTTGCCAAATGTCTTGGTCCCCACAAGCGTCCCTGCACCATTGTCCTTTATAGCACCCGACAGTATCTCAGAGGCACTGGCGCTGCCACCATTGACAAGAACCACAAGCGGCAGCCCCAAAGACCTATCATCCGAATAGCTGTATTCTCTCTTGCCATTCCTGTCCTCCGTATAGACAATAGTCCCTTTTGGCAGGATTTCATCGGCAATATTCACGCACACGTCAAGAAGACCGCCGGGGTTATCTCTGAGATCGATAATAATCCCCTTTACATTTTGAGACTTCAATTTCTTGACCGCATTGCTGAAGTCCTCATCGGTATGTTCATCAAACATGGTGAGCCTGATATATCCAATGTCGTCCTCAAGTTTTTCATAACTTACTGTTTCCAGCTTTATGATATCTCTTTTTATATTAAAGCTAATGGGTTGGTCTACCCCTTCCCTTGTCACCGTCACTTTTACCATTGTACCGGCCGGCCCCTTCATCATAGCCACTGCAGCGTCAAGGTCCTTACCTGATACTGGCTTGTCGTCAACAGCTATGATTATATCACTGGCCTTCACCCCGGCAGCCTCGGCGGGAGAACCCTTTATAGGGGATACTACACGTATGTTTCCATTCTCATCCGCTGAAACCACAAGACCAATACCAGCATAATTCCCCGTGGTTTCAGTCATAAAATCCTGGTACTCTTTCTCAGTCATATATACCGTATACGGATCATTTAGAGATGCCGCCATGCCCTTAAAGGCCCCATCATACAGCGTATCCGGGTCTACCTCGGTCAAATACCTCTGTGTCAGAATGGACTTTATCTGCAATAGTTTCATGAATTCCTTGAAATCGTCATATTGTTTTCCGGAAAGTACTACTGAACCACCAGGCAGCGGTACCGGTATAAAACTTATTAATGCAAAAGCTACAACAAAACCAACTAAAACCAGCGCAAAGTCTTTAATAAAATTTTTATATCGCACAGATCATCACCTCTAACAATGTATGAACCTACTATAGAATTATACAATATTATTATCAAAAAAAATAGGTACCAATGGTACCTATTTCAGATACGGCATCGGATCTACAGGCGTACCATCTTTCCTCACCTCAAAGTGGAGGTGTGAGCCTGTAGACAGACCGGTACTGCCTGCCTCTGCAATCTGTTGTCCCTTAACCACCTTGTCTCCAACTTTTACCAAAAGCTTTGAGTTATGACCATACAGGGTTGAAAGCCCGCTACCATGGTCTATGATAATGGCATTACCATATCCGCCATACACCCCTGCAAATATTACCTCCCCATCTGCTGCCGCTACAATTTTGCTCCCCATCGGCGTCGCTATATCTACACCGCTGTGAAACTTTTTTGTCTTTAATATCGGATGTATTCGCCATCCGTACGGATCGGAAATCCTCGTATACTCCGGAGCAGGCCAGGCAAATACACCACCGTTATAGGTAAGCTTTGACTTTGCCTGCAGTTTCTTTATCATATTACCAATCTCTACAGACTCCTGCTCAAACTCATCCAGGGCAGCCTCCAGCTCTTCCTTCTGTGCCTCAAGTCTCTGGACGAGCAGGCTTCTGTCTGTTTCCTGGTCTTTAAGCTCCTTCTTTCTCAAATCTATCTGGTTCCTGGTGGAAAGAAGCTGTGCCTTTTGGTCTAAAAGCTTTTGCTTCTGGGCCTCTATGGCGTCCCTGTTTGATTTCATTTCATCCAGTAAATTGTTGTCATAGTCTATAACCCTCTGTATCATATCCAACCGGGATATAAAGTCACTAAAGTCAGTTGAATCTAAAAGGACCTCTAAGTATCCTGTAGGTCCGTTTATGTACATAGCCCTTACCCTCTCTTTATACAGGGCCTCCTCCTTTTTAAGCATATTCTGGGCTTGCTCGAGGGCCTTCTGAGTCTGATCATAATTTCGCTGGATCTGATTCAACTGGACCTGCAGGGTTTCCAGTTGGGTATTTGTCTCTTCAATTTTCCTGTCCAGTTCTTCTAATTCTTGAAGGTACTGGTTTTTCTGTTTTTCTACTGTATTTATCTGCCCCTTCGTCTCCTTAATCTTTTTGTCCAGTGTCTGCTTTTGTTTCATGTAATCATTTAAGGTATCAGCATTTACTGTACCTGCAAAAAGAGAAAATGCTATCATTGGTATAATCACAAAAGAGACAATTTTTTTAAACCTCATTTGTTTTCCCCCCTATCAAGCCTTCAAAAACCTATGGATTGAAAGAGTGCTGCCCAAAATCCCTATAATCAAACCTATTGAAAACAACATTCCGACGACATTTTTTATGACCATGGACACAGGCAAAAGCCCAAATACAAACAGGCTGCTGGTTAAATACTCCACTGTATAGCCGTAACTCACCCTCAAGATGACAATGGCAATAGCAGTGCCCAAAAAGCCAAGGACTGCCCCTTCAATTATAAACGGCCAGCGTATAAACCAGTCAGTTGCACCCACATACCTCATTATGACTATCTCCCTGCGTCTGGCATACACAGCTATCCTTATGGTGTTGTATATTATCACCACTGCAACAATAATAAGTACCACGATCAGGACAAGACTGACCATACGTATCACATAGGTCACGTTCAATATCTTTTCAACTATGTCCTTGCCGTATCTTACCTGATCAACCCCATCCATACCTTTGACTTTAGCCACCACATCCTCTATCACCTGAGGTGACTCTGTCTTAATGATAAACGAACTCGGCATAGGGTTGTCCCCTTCAAGGCCAGCCAAGAGGTCGCTCCTATCTCCAAGCTGCTTCTTAAAATTCTCAAGTGCCTGCTCCTTTGACTCGTATTTTATATCTTGCACGCCGTCTATGGCTTTTATCTTATCCTCCAAGATTTTTGTATCCTCTTCTTTTAAATCATTCTTGAGGAACACCCTTATCTCCAGCTGTGATTCTATCTGTGAGGCAATACTGTCCACATTCAGGATCATGGCACTGAATATTCCCAGCATGAACAGTGCGGCTATAACTGAGGATATTGAAGCCACAGTCATAACCCTGTTTTTCCACAGATTTGAAAAGCCCTCTTTTATATAATATCCCAAATTATTTAGCGACATCGCCGTAAACACCCCTTGTCTGGTCTCTGACTATGTTGCCCATATTGAGAGAGATAACCCTTTTTTTCATGTTTGTAACTATCTCTTTAGCATGGGTAGCGACAAGGACGGTGGTCCCTCTCCTGTTTATTTCGTTTATAAGTTCCATAATTCCCCATGCCGTGTCCGGGTCAAGGTTACCTGTAGGCTCATCAGCTATGAGGATAGTTGGGTTATTGACAAGGGCTCTGGCAATAGCAGCCCTTTGCTGCTCACCGCCGGACAGCTCTCTGGGATATCTGTAAGCCTTATCTGAAAGGCCCACAAGGGACAGTACCATGGGTACCTGTTTTCTTATAAGGCTCCACGGAGTGCCGGTGACTATCATTGCAAAAGCAACGTTGTCATATATTGTCTTGTCAGGTAAGAGCTTATAGTCCTGAAAGACAACCCCCAGTTTTCTCCTGTAGTAAGGAATATCCTTTGGTTTCATACGGGTAACGTTGTACCCGTTTACTAAAATCTCGCCACTGGAAGGCTCTTCCTCTTTTAATATAAGCTTCAGTATGGTCGATTTTCCGGCACCACTGGGGCCAACCAGAAAAACAAACTCTCCCTTGTCTATAAAAAAATTTATATCACTCAAGGCAATGACATTGCCGGCATATCTTTTGGATACACTATTAAATTCAATCATCAGCAGACCTCCAGAAACTCATAGTTACACGTATATACTTATTTCTTCTTTTTTTATCAAATTCCTGCTAAAATTAATAAAAAAAATGGAGGGAAATGTTGGAAGTAAATCTGTGGATAAATTTGTGTAAATTGTTAATAACTGTAATTAAATAGTAAGTGCCTATTTAACAGAATAAAATAATGATACACTGTTGGAAACCGGGATGCTACATTTTTCTTCTCTATTGCTTTCAAATCCATTATTGTAATAATGGTAGATTTTTATCAAAAATTATTGTACAACATGTCAATATACATTTTTATTATTACCGCTTATAATCATTTGTAGGAAAATCAATTAAATTCTTTATAAGGAGTGAATCTAATGGCTGACGTGGTATTCAAAAATATAAGCAAGGTGTATCCGGGTGGAGTCAAGGCCGTAGACAACTTCAACCTTGAGATTAAGGATAAGGAATTTGTCGTCCTTGTGGGCCCATCTGGATGTGGTAAATCTACAACTCTCCGTATGGTGGCTGGATTAGAGGAAATAAGTTCCGGCGAACTGTATATAGATGGAAAGCTGGTTAATGATGTACCCCCAAAGGACAGGGATATTGCCATGGTCTTTCAAAACTATGCCCTGTATCCTCACATGAATGTCTATGAAAACATGGCATTTGGGCTTAAACTTAGAAAGACTCCCAGGGATGAAATAGACAGGAGGGTTAAAGAGGCTGCAAAAATACTTGATATAGAAGGGTTGCTTAACAGAAAGCCAAAGGCCCTTTCAGGCGGCCAGAGGCAGAGGGTGGCACTGGGCAGGGCTATAGTGAGAAATCCAAAGGTATTCCTTATGGATGAGCCTCTATCCAATTTAGATGCAAAACTCAGGGTCCAGATGCGCACGGAGTTATCCAAGCTGCATGACAGACTTCAGACTACATTCATTTATGTAACCCATGACCAGACTGAGGCTATGACCATGGGCAACAGGATAGTCGTCATGAAGGACGGGGTAATACAGCAGGTGGCTTCACCTCAGGAGATATACAACAGGCCGCAGAACATTTTTGTGGCAGGATTCATTGGCAGCCCTGAAATGAACTTCATAGACGGACGCATAAGCGCCCAGGGTGGTAAATACTTCTTAAACTTTAAGGATATTAGTTTGAGTCTGCCTGATGGCATCGCAAAAAGTATCAATCCCAATTATATTGGCAGAGATGTGGTTATAGGGATAAGACCTGAAGATATCCATGATGAGGAGATGTTCTTGGATACATTCCCCGAGTATACCTTTGAAGCCACAGTAGACGTTGTGGAGCTTCTGGGGTCAGAGACATACCTCTATCTGCAATATAATGGAATGTCCCTAACTGCCAGGGTTGACCCAAGAACATCTATAAGAAACGGAGACAAAATAAAGATTGGCTTTGACATGAACAAGGTACACCTTTTTGATAAGGAAAGTACAAGGCGCATAATGGATTAGCAAATAAAGATCAGGAAAGTGGTATACTATATATGGTGATGAGTAATGAACAGCCAGTTAAGCAACTTTTTCCAGGAGGTTTCCCTAAACCTGTTAGACCGTAAAATAAGATATGATGACCGTCCATTTGAGGGTTCCACCGAGATCCGCTTGGGATTTGACAGATGTTTTGTGGATTCTGGTACCGATTCTCCTTCTGGTATAGAGGCTTTAGCCCTGTTAAAGGGACTGTATGAAGAAAGGTTAAAGGAAGGAATCGAGAGGTTCATCGCTGGACTGGAAAGCGACATAGAATTCCCACTTCCCCTGTCAGTTATTTCAATACAGAGCAGTAATTATAAAGATATACAGGACCTGCTGTATACCCTCTTTGAATCTGTTTTTAGCTATCCCATGAACGGCATACTGAATGTATTCCTTCCCATAAATGACATGGAGAGCCTTGAGGAGTCTGTCCTCGCCCTCCATGACAGTATAGCAGAAGAACTGTATCTTAAGGCAAGCATGGGTACAGGTATACTTTGTACATCTCGTGAGGAACTAAGGCGCAGTTATCAAACATCACGCATTGCAATGAAGTTATGCGATGTGTTAAAAAAGGATGTGATATTTTACCACAGGCAATGGCTTGATAGACTTGTTTTATACATGCCTGTTGATGATAAAAAAGAGTTCATTAGGGAAAACATTAAAGGTATAGATATATTAAAAGACGAAGAGACACTAAAGACGATAAATGCTTTTTTAAGCTGCAACCTCAGCCTGTCAGAAGCTTCAAGGTTGCTTTATATACACAGAAACACCCTTTCATATCGTCTGGATAAAATACAGTATGAGACTGGGCTGGACATAAGAAACTTTGAGGACGCTATAAAAATGAAACTGTGCCTGACTATGCTAAGAAGCATGTTATAAAAGTAGCTTTTATACAATAGGCGCACTTATTGGCATGTCAACAACATCCTGCACCCTATACCTGTCTGAGATGCCATTATATTTACAAAATTAAATAGGGATATCCTCCTGGACAGAGTGATGCACTGAGAAAGAGGCGTATCCCTTGATGTTATATGGTATACCGGTTAACGATAATACCAAGGGCCAAATCGGTCTACCCGTTATAATGTGCCATTATATTATTTTACATTTACTACCATATCCTTATTCTTTTCAAAAATAAGCCTTAACCCCTCCATGGTAAGGAGACTGTTTACCTCATCTATTTCCTCAGATTCATCAGATATCAGCCTGGCCAGGCCGCCCGTGGCTACCACAAAGGCATCCTTACCCAACTCCTTCTTCATCCTTTTTACCATATAGTCCACGAGGCCCACGTACCCATAAATGATACCAGCCTGCATACCTGCTACTGTATTTCTTGCAATAACACGGTCCGGCTTCTCAAGCTCTATCTTTGGCAGTTTGGCAGTCCTCTGGAAGAGGGCATCGGCAGATATAACAACACCTGGTGCTATAGCACCACCCAGGTATTCGGCACTCTCCGATACAGCACAGAACGTGGTTGCTGTCCCGAAATCAATGATTATTACAGGGCCACCATAAATTTCATATGCAGCAACAGCATTTACTATCCTGTCTGCGCCAACCTCCTTAGGGTTATCATATTTAATATTAAGTCCTGTCTTTATGCCAGGACCTATAAATATGGGCTGAACCCTGATATATTTTATGCACATACTGAACAGGGCATGATTAACCGGTGGCACCACAGAAGATATAATTACAGAATCTATTTGATTAATGGCTATATTAGACCAGCCCAGCATCTCCCTTGCCAAAAGACCATATTCATCAGAAGACTTATCCCTATCGGTTGAAAACCTCCAGGAATGAAGCAATTTATCTTTGTCAAAGACACCCATTACAATGTTCGTATTGCCTACGTCAAAGGCCAGAAGCATAAAATCATCCTTTCTTAGTGAGCTCATTGTATGATGGTAGCCCTACTATGCTATCAGCAGATTTGACTGCATTGATAATGGCCTTTTCTACAACCTCTGCTGCAGCTTCACAAAGGGTCATAATGTCATACTCTATATTACCAGTAGACATGGCAAAAATGCAATCCCCATCATAAATTGTATGTACTGGTTTTATAACCCTTGAATAACCATCATGGGCTACCTGAGCCATTTTGTTTGCCTGCTCCTTGGTAAGTCTTGCATTGGTAGCTACTACTGATAAGGTAGTATTTTTGCCCCATGGCTTTTCCTCAGGCACATTTTTCTTGAGATACTCGTAAGTATTCAAAAAACCTCCATTTTCATCTCTGCACCCTGCAATAATACTGCCGTTCTCATATATATCTCCCAAAGCATTTACAACGCTTATTGCGCCTATAATAACCCCATTAGCAAGTTCTATGGAGTAACTTCCAATGCCGCTCTTCGTGGCCCAATTTATTCCACGGATCTTACCAACACTGGCACCTGTCCCGGCACCCACAGAACCCTGTTCAACCTTGCAGTCCGCCGAATTTCTGGCAGCCATATACCCCATCTTTTTATCTGGCCTTACTCCAGGATCACCGACATCAAGGTCATATATCACAGCTGCCGGTACAATGGGTACCTTAGCAGTACCTGTATTAAAACCAATGCCCTTTTCCTCAAGATACTGCATAACGCCACCCGCCGCATCAAGCCCAAACGCACTACCTCCTGTAAGAAGTACAGCATGTATCCTGTCCACCAGGTTGGTTGGATGAAGGAGGTCTGTCTCACGGGTACCTGGTGATGAACCCCTTACATCTACCCCACCTATTGCGCCGTTTTCTGCTATAACTACCGTACATCCTGTAAACGCTTTATAATCACTGTAATGCCCTACTTTAATCCCCGGAACATCTGTTATTGTACCATTCATTATCTTATCCCCTCCCCAAAAAACTAATAATATTATACCACATATTAACATTCAGGGTATCTTTTTTATAATTCAGTGCTTCTGCAAGGCCTATTTAGATTATACTGAATGTCAAAATGATATCAAAACTGTTTATACGATACGTTTAATTAATAATTAATATGCTTGCACAGTGAAAACCTCCACATTCAGGTAGGAAAAAACTATAAATATCTACTTCACAAAATCCCTCTTAAATAGTAATATTTAAGATATAAAACTATATGGGGGAGATCTGATGATAAAGGTAAATGCAAAGGGGCACCTTGAAATAGGCGGCATTGACGCTGTGGACCTTGCAGAGGAATTTGGTACCCCTCTTTACTGCATAGATGAGGATATATTGAGAAAAAACATAGAGGAATATAAGGATGGATTTAAACAGATTGATATTGACATAGCCTATGCCGGCAAGGCATTCCTTACACTGGCTATGTGTCAGATCATAATGGAAGAAGGACTCAGTCTGGACGTGGTGTCCGGTGGAGAACTTTATACAGCCATCAAAGCCGGGTTCAACCTTAAAAAGGTATATTTCCACGGAAATAATAAGAGCGTATCCGAGCTCACGATGGCCGTGGAAAATGGTGTTGGAAGAATAGTAGTTGATAACTTCCATGAGCTTGGTCTGCTCGAAGATATACTTGAAAAACACAACACAAAACAGGACATATTATTAAGGCTCTCACCAGGAATAGAGGCTCATACCCATTCATACATAAGTACTGGCCAGCTTGACTCAAAATTCGGATTTGGCATCAATGACGGAAGTGCTATAAAGGCCATTAAAACTGCGCTGATGTCTAAAAGACTGAATTTGACCGGCATACACGCCCATATAGGCTCACAGATATTTGCATTGGAGTCATACAGTGAAGAGGTCAATGTGTTATGTAGTTTTCTTAGGATGGTAAAAGCTGAAACCGGTTGGAGTGCCAAGGAATTGGACATAGGCGGAGGACTTGGCATTAAATACAACGGTCAGGATGAGCCGCCTGCCATCAGTGAATATGCCCAGGTCATTATTGACAGCTTTAAAAGATCAGTGGATGAATTCCAGATAAAAATACCAAGGCTTATCATTGAACCGGGACGTTCAATAATAGGAAACGCAGGATATACACTTTATACGGTCGGTTCCATAAAGGATATCCCTGGAATAAGAAAATATGTATCTGTGGATGGCGGGATGGCAGACAATCCCAGGACCGCTCTGTATGGCGCTAAATACCACGCAGTGCTGGCAAACAAGGCTGATAGAGAAGCTGTTGAAATGGTATCTATAGCTGGTAAGTGTTGCGAATCAGGTGATATGCTTATCTGGGATATCAACCTGCCTGAGATAGAACCTGGAGATATACTGGCTGTGTTTTCTACAGGTGCATACAACTATTCCATGTCCAGTAACTATAACAGGCTGCCCAGGCCTGCTGTAGTTCTGGTGAGGGATGGTAATGCCAAGATAATTGTGAAGCGGGAGACATATGAGGACATAATAAGGAATGACATAATGATATAGAAGGAGGCATTGCGCCTCCTTCTATATCATTCCTTTATATCAAGCTTAAGGTCCTCAGGGTTTGTGCTCTTGCCTACAAACCGCACAACGAGATATGTTACAACTGCGCCCAATAGCAATGCAATCCAGACATTTAACCCAAGTCCGACTGGTATATAGCCAAACACGGCCGATATAAGAGCTACCGAAACAGCATATGGCATTTGCGTAGTCACATGGTCCATATGGTCACAGGCAGAAGCCATGGAAGAGAGTATGGTGGTGTCAGATATTGGCGAGCAATGATCACCAAATACCGCACCTGCCATAACCGATCCTAGAGTTGGGAGAAGTGGTGCCCCAAGGCCATGAGCCAAAGGTAGAGCAAGAGGCATGGATATAGCCATTGTGCCCCACGAGGTACCGGTTGAAAATGATATCAGGCATGAGATAAGAAAGACCAGGAATGGAACAAGCCCAGGCGACAGGTTCCCTGATAGCGCACTGATAAGATAATCAGCCGTCTTAATATCCTTGGTAACAGCACCTAAAGACCATGCCAGAGTCAAAATAATTGCTGTAATCAAGAGGGACTTTGCACCTTCAACGAAGGTATCAAAGGCTTCTCCAATTGTAAATATCCCTTGAAATAAGCCCATAATTATAGCTATACCCGTAGCCGACACAGCTGCCCATAGAAGAGCAATGCTGGCATCAGCATTTCCCAATGCCTCTCTTATTCCCTCGGCTGTCAACGGTAATCCTGCACCACCACCGCTGTACCAAAGACCCCAAAACCCAACAACAACCAATGTCAGAATAGGAATAACCGCATTATATATACGTGGCTTCACCTTAAAGTCACCGGTCTCTTCCACATTCATCATCGGTTTGGCATTTTCAGAAATAACCCTGCCGGTGGTCCTTGCCCTGACTTCTGCTCTATACATAGGCCCAAAATCCCTCATTAGATATGCTACTAAAAATACAAATAAGAGCATGAAAAGTCCATAAAATCTATACGGGATGCTGGACAAAAATGTGAGATAGGCATTAGCTTTAATTCCTAAAGAATTGAAGCTATCATTAATGAGGCCCACCTCATAACCTATCCATGTGGAAATAAAGGCAACATCTGAAACCGGAGCTGCTGTAGCATCTACCAAAAAAGCAAGTTTTTCCCTTGAAACCCGCATCTTATCATTTAACGGCCTCATCGTTGGCCCAACAACAAGAGAATTGGCATAATCATCAAAGAAGACCAGGATACCCACCAATTCTGTTACTATTTGAGAACCTCTTGCATTTCCAGCCAGTTTGCTCAGGGCATCAGCTACCGCCTTCATTCCTCCCATTTTTTCTATGATGGCCACCATACCACCTATGGTTAATGTGAATACAAGTATCCCCGCATGCCACGGGTCTGCCACCGCCTTTATTATATATGTATCCAGCGAGTGAAGGAAACCTTGAAACGGGTTCCAGCCATTTAACATAGTAACCCCTACAAACAGGCCGAGGAACAGGGATACTATTACCTGCCTTGTGATAAATGCAAGTATGATGGCAAGCAGTGGTGGCAAAAGAGATAGTATGCCAAAATTAACCTCTGCTGCTTCTTCTCCTTGAGCAAAAACTGGTGTAGCAACCGTAACAAAAATCAGAATTGTAGGCAACAAGAATATTTTTTTCTCCAAAAACTTTCCCTCCTTAATTATCTAAATAAAAAATATACATTAAAATAAATTCTACAAGAAATACAAAATCCCTGCCTGTTGAAGTAAATTTTAATATTTTTAAAAACCCTCCACCATCTGATGGAGGGTTTGACTTATCCTACCATGCTTTATTCTTCTGTAGCTTCATTCTCTACCGGTACTTCTGAAGCCTTGGTATAAATTACACTTAATACAACACCGTCAGGGTCGTCTTTTACCTCTATACCATCCGGCAGCTTTATGTCCTTAACAAACACTGTATCTCCTATATTCATATTCGATACGTCTATATTGATTTCAGATGGAAGATCCTGAGGAAGGCCAACCAATTCAAGCTCCCTTAACTGATGTTGTATAATGCCTCCCTTGCTTTCTACTAAACCCTCTCCTGTAACTACTATTGGCACCTTCTTTTCTATTTCTTCATTCAAAGATACCTGTTGAAAGTCAATATGCAACACCTTTCCAGTTACCGGGTCTTCCTGTATCTCTTTGATTATAGTAGAAAATGTTGAACCGTCAACTGTTACATTATATATTGCCCCCTTACCGTGACGCTTTAGAAGGTTTGTTATATCCTTTTCATTCACACTTATGGGTGTATTGCTCACATTCTTGCCATAGAGTACCGCTGGTATTTTACCTTCTTTTTTGAGTTTTTGATTTTGATTTTTCCCGGGTTTTCTTACATATACGTTGATATCAACCGCCATATACATCCTCCTCCCTGTGTTTTTTATATAATTATAACACTTTATGCAGGATTTCTACAAATTTAGTGTTGAATAATCTGCTGGGTGTCATACGCAAATTAAAATTTTTTAATAAAAAATTTCTAATTTCTTAAGAAGGATTTTTATAGACTTTATCGAATAAGTATAGAACAAAATAAAAATATCGTTTATATGTTTACGTGGAAGGATATCTAGGGTTCCGGCATAAAATGCGACTGTGACCAAGCGATATCATAATACACCGAAGGTATAAAAGACCATCGGAAGGTTCCGCCCTAAGTGGGGCTTGTTTTTTTATACTTAAAGGGGGTGATTGCCAAAATCGACATTAACATTATCAAAAGGAGTTTATTTATGAATATTACAAAACAAAATGGAGGTATGTGTATGAGTAAAAGGTTTTATTTGATGCTTACAATGGTTTTGGTTGTCACCCTTTTCGTTAGTGCCTGCGGAAACAGTCAGACGCAAAACTCACAGCCGGCACAGCAGAGCAGCAGTCAAGGAACTGGAAGCAAAGAATCTTTAAAGCTTGGTATGGTTGGTCCATTAACAGGGAATACAGCAACTTATGGCACCAGTGTAAAAAATGGCGTAGAGATAGCAGTGGATGAGTTTAATAACAATGGCGGATATAACGGACAGAATGTAGAGCTGGTTGCAGAAGACAGCCGTGGAGACCAGACGGAAGCCAGCAATGCTACCAGGAAACTCATAGAGCAGGATAAGGTATTTGCCATAGTGGGTGCAGTCTTAAGCAGCGAGACATTGACAGCCGCACCGATAGCCAATGATGCCGGCATACCAATGATAAGTCCATCAGCCACAGCACCCGGTGTACCTGAGGTGGGACCATATATTTTTAGAAACTGTATAGCTGACAACGTGCAGGCAGTACAGATGGCTGAATATGCGGCAAAAGAGCTCGGATTGAAGAGGTTTGCGGTAATGTATACAAACAATGATTACGGCCTGGCCCTCAAGAATGCCTTCACAGATACAGCCAAAACCCTGGGCGAGGTGGTTGGAGTAGAGGCCTATATGGATGGAGACAATGATTTTAGAGCACAGCTCTCCAAACTAAAACAACAAAACCCGGATGCCCTCTATATAGGCGGTTATTATACAGAAGCTGCCAAGATAGCCCAGCAGGCCAAACAGCAGGGACTAGACAATGTTGTGTTACTTGGCGGTGACGGTTTTTATTCACCACAGCTTGTTGAACTGGGTGGAGATGCAGTAGAGGGTGCAGTGTTTACCGCTGGTTTCTTCTCTGGAGACCCTGCAGAGCCTGTGCAGAAATTTGTATCAGCATATAAGGCCAAGTTTAACGCCGAACCTGATATGTTTGCTGCCCAAGCATATGATGCGGCTAATATTGTGTTAAATGCCTTGAAAAAGGCTGGCCCAGATTCAAAAGCTATTAGAGAAGAAATGGCTGCTACAAAAGATTTCCCAGGCATTACCGGTGTCACATCCTTTGATGAACAGGGCGACGCCGTAAAACAGGTCCTGATATTGAAGGTCGTGGATGGCAAATTTACGAAGTTAAGATAAACTTGTAATTATATTATATGGACAGGGATATCTATCTCTGTCCATAAAATCATTTTTTATTCTACTATATAAAGTCTGTATGAACATGATAGAGGCATCCATGTGACTAAAAAATACCATATACTCTCTCCAGGGTCACGTTTGATGCTGCATATCATGTTCAAACTGGTTTTTGTACTATAATTATTTTTAAGAGGTGGTTAAATGTTTTTCGACCAGTTGATAAATAGCCTTACATTGGGCAGTACTTACGCATTAATAGCCCTTGGATATACCATGGTATATGGAATACTCCAGTTAATAAATTTTGCCCATGGCGAGATCTACATGATAGGCGCATTTATTGGACTAATTATGGTTAGTTATTTTCACCTTCCATTTTATGTGGCATTAATCATAGCCATGGCCGGTTCTGCCATCCTGGGTGTCTGTGTAGAAAAGATAGCCTATAAACCGCTCAGGGAGTCTCCCAGGCTTGCACTCCTGATAAGTGCTATAGGAATGTCCATATTTCTTCAAAACTCGGCACTTATTATAGCCGGGCCTGCGGCCAGGCCATTCTCTCAAAATATAAACTACGGCAGCTTTACTATAGGTGGTATGCATATATCAACACTTCAAATCACTATAATAGCTGTTTCCGTCATTATGATGATTGGTCTTCATTTCTTCATAATGAAGACCAAGATGGGAAAAGCCATGAGAGCAACATCATATGACCAGGCTGCAGCAAGGCTTATGGGAATAGACATAGATAATGTAATCTCAGCCACCTTTGCACTCGGGTCTGCTCTTGGAGCAGCTGCTGGTGTACTGATTGGACTGTACTTTAATTCTGTTGACCCAACGATGGGAGCAATGCCAGGTCTCAAAGGGTTTATTGCGGCTGTTGTCGGTGGCATAGGCAACATACCCGGAGCAATGCTTGGTGGGTTGCTTCTTGGTGCGGCAGAGGTGTTTGGCACTATATATATATCATCATACAAGGATGCCATTGCATTTACTTTACTAATTGCAATACTTCTTTTGAAACCTTCTGGCCTTATGGGCAGTACATTGAGAGAAAAGGTATAAAGGAGGCTAATGATGAGCGGTTATTATTCTCAGATTTTCATTATAATGGGCATAAACATACTCCTGGCCATGGGTTTGAACCTTATAACAGGTTATACAGGCCAGCTCTCGCTTGGTCACGCTACATTTATGGGGATAGGCGCCTATACCTCTGCACTGCTTACAAAGGCTGGTGCACCATTTTATGCCTCTCTCCTGGCTGGAATCCTTATGGCTTCATTTTTTGGCCTGGCCATAGGCATACCGACCCTGAGACTGCGCGGAGATTATCTTGCTATTGCAACACTTGGATTTGGAGAAATAGTAAGGACATTTTTAAACAACCTGAGTATAACGGGTGGCCCTAACGGCATAAGGGCAATACCGTTGAAAACCAACCTGACAATGGTCATCATCCTTACAGTTCTGTGTTTCTATCTGCTATACAGGCTACAGTCCTCAAGGCTTGGGAAGGTCATGAGAGCGGTGGGTCAGGATGAGATTGCCTCTGAGGCTACAGGTATAAACTCCTCATACTATAAAATCATGGCATTTGTCATAGGGGCTGGCTTGGCAGGCCTGGCGGGCGGACTTTATGCCAATTATTTCAGGTATATAAACCCGGCAAACTTCACATTCAATAAATCCATCGAGATACTGTGCATGGTCGTGCTGGGAGGTCTTGGCAACCCGTTCGGTCCCATTGTGGGCGGTGTAATCATCAGCGCTTTACCTGAGATCTTAAGAAACATTTCTCCTGTGGTCTCTCAGTACAGGATGGTGCTTTATGGGTTGACACTGATTGTGATGATGATAATAAGACCGCAGGGCATACTGGGTGGAAGCGGATTGTTTAGCAGTCCAAGGCGTGAGGGACACTTTAAACTCTTCAGGTTAGCCAAGGAGGTTATAAGAAATGCGGATTCTTAAGGGCAGCAAACTTACCATGAGGTTTGGAGGGCTCAAGGCTGTAAACAATGTTGACTTTAACCTCACTAATGGTGAAATTTTAAGCCTTATAGGGCCCAACGGTGCTGGAAAGACCACACTTTTTAATCTTTTGACCGGCATCTATACCCCAACCGAGGGAAGCATATACATGGATGAAAAAAACATAACCGGTTTAAAACCCTATGATATCGCCTCAATCGGTATAACCAGGACATTTCAGAACATCAGGCTATTCGCCGATATGAGCGTGGAGGACAACATCATGATGGGTCTTCATACAAAAGTTGGTGCCCCACTTATAGGAAGCATCATACCAACGCCCTCATCCATAAGGGCCAACAAATTTGCAAAAGAGAGGCTGGACTGGGTTTTAAACTATTTGGGACTATACAGTCTGCGGAAGGAAAAGGCAAAAAACCTTCCCTATGGTCTTCAGAGGAAACTGGAGATAGGCCGTGCTATAGCCCCTGAACCAGAGGTACTCCTTTTAGACGAACCTGCTGCAGGAATGAATCCTCAGGAAACCAACGAACTTATGGGATTGATTTATGATCTCAGGGATAAAGGGATTACAATCCTGTTGATAGAACACGATATGAAGCTGGTCATGGGCATATCTGACAGGGTAATGGTATTAAATTATGGTGAGAAAATAGCCGACGGTAAACCTGAGGAGGTAAAACAAAACCCTGATGTCATAAAGGCTTACCTGGGCTAAAATTAATAGGGTACGCCTCCATTCGGCGTCACAAGCCTTAAGGTCGGCTCACCTGGCGTTTTGCCAAATGCCCCTGGTCCACTTGTTGCAAATCCAATAGTATCATGAACCCTTCTAAGGCCATATTTGATGCTGCATGTCGCACTCTAAGGTCTAAATTTGTTAAAAACATATTCATCTCGTAATATATTTTAGTTGTTCTAAGAAGGGTTTTATCTTTTTTTGTCAAAATATATAACGAGGTGAATTTCATGATAAAGGTTGGAATAATAACCATAAGCGACAAGGGGTCAAAGGGAGAAAGGGTTGATGAGAGTGGTCCTGCTATAATGGAAATGATTTCATCTATTAACGGTGAGGTCTCAGACTATACAATAGTACCGGATGATGTAGATAAGATACAGGCTGAGATTATACGTATGGTGGATGAGAAACATCTGGACCTGGTACTTACAACCGGAGGAACTGGTTTATCTCCAAGGGATGTCACACCGGAGGCCACAAGGGGTGTAATAGAAAAAGAGATACCCGGCCTTACCGAGGCTATGAGGATGAAGACCATGGAGAAGACACCCGCTGCAATATTGTCAAGGGCTGTGGCTGGCACAAGAAAAGGGTCTATTATTGTAAACCTGCCTGGAAGTGTAAGGGCTGTAAGAGAAAATCTTGAAATTATATTGCCTGTGCTCCCTCACGGTTTAGAGATACTGCAGGGCAGGATGGGGGATCATATGAAATGAGTACAGAGATCTTCTCTCTTGATATAGGTACCAGGACCGTCAAGGCTGTTGTTGCTGAAATAGATAATAAAAAACTATGCGTCAAGGCATCTGCAGTAAGGGAACACAGGAGCAGAAGCATGTTTGATGGCCAGGTGCATGATATAGAAATGGTATCTGAAGTGGTAAAAGAGGTAAAACATGACCTTGAAAAGTCCATCGGCTATGAGCTGAGTAGTGCAGCCATAGCTGCTGCCGGGCGTTCCCTCATAACCATCAAGACACGCATAGACATGGACATAGATGATGATACGGAAATTGATAAGGAGTTTGTAAATACTCTGGAACTGAACTGCATCAAAAAAGCAGAGAATGAGGTTAAACATGCCACTGGAAATCAGGATTTGTACTGTGTTGGCTACAGCACAATTGCTTACTACCTGAATGACAGCTTTATCACCAATCTTGCAGGGCACAGGGGTAAAAAGGCAGGTGTAGAGGTTATAGCCACATTTTTACCCAAGATGGTGGTGGACAGTCTATTTACTGTAGTGGAAAAATCAGGCCTTGGAGTAAGCTTTATCACCTTAGAGCCAATAGCAGCCATTAATATGGCCATACCATCTGAGCTCAGGCTTTTAAACCTGGGCCTTGTAGACATTGGAGCAGGGACATCGGACATTGCGATAACTAAGGATGGCAGTGTATTTGCATATGGAATGGTCCCCATGGCAGGAGATGAGGTCACAGAGGCTATTGAAAAACACTATCTTATTGATTTTAATACTGCTGAAAATATTAAACTCAGCCTGGGCAGCAGGAAGTCTGTAAGTTTTAAGGATATCCTTGGCAATAAAATAAAGGTAAGCAGAGATGAAGTATATGAGGTAATAAAGCCTGTAATCAGTAACCTTGCACACGAGATTGCCAAGGTAATAATTGAGTACAACAAGAAGGCACCCTCTGCCCTGTTCTTGGTTGGTGGAAGCAGCCAGCTGCCGTTTATAAAAGAACTGCTGGCAGATGAGCTCAAGATGCCTTCCCAGAGAATAACCGTCAAAAAGAGGACTGACCTTTCCAATGTCATATTTGATGGAAAAATACTGTCCGGACCTGATGCCATAACTCCTCTTGGTATAGCCATAACAGCGGCAACAGGTCTAAGACATAATTTCCTGAGGATTACAGTGAATGACAGAGATATTAAATTGCTAAATACAAAGATTTTTAAGGTGAAGGATGCTGTAATAGAGGCAGGTATAGGGCCTGAAGAGCTCTTTGGTGCACGCCCTAAGGGACTACAATTTTATTTCAATGATGAGCTTATTATTTTGCGTGGTGAGCCGGCCAGGCCAGGCCAGATAATACTTAACGGAAATCCCGCCTCACTGGAAAGTGTAATAGGCGACGGTGATGAAATAAATATAATACCGGCCAGGCCAGGCAAAGAACCTGTGATTACCGTAGGTGAATTTGCCAACATGAAAAATCTCCCCAGAGATGGGAAGATTTTAATTAACGGTGCTGAAGTCCCTCTTGATAGAATTATACGGGAGGGTGACCGCATCATATACAAACCTAAAGAAGAAGATAGCATAAAAGTAATCATAAACGGTCAAACCGTAAAGATCCCGGGAGATAAAGGACTGATATTTGTCGATATATTCAAGTACTATCCTTTTGACCTGAACAACCCTAAGGGCAATAAAATTGTACTGAAGCTTAACAGGATGGATGCAAGCTACACCGACGCCATAAGGGATGGAGATAATATTGAAATATACTGGGAATGAATTTATGCCTTCGATCTATCATGCTTGAATTCATCATAGACTCAGCATTTTCTCCTCCAAAGCATCTGCATCTATTGTCATCCCTGCCACTCCAGAATCCATTGCAGCTTTAGCCACGCTGGCTGCCACATGGGCACCTACCCTCTTATCAAAAGCCTTTGGAAGGATATTTTCGCTGCTCAAATTTTCGCCTACCAGTTCTGCTATAGCATTGGCCGCTGCGATCTTCATCTCCTCATTTATCTCCCTTGCCTTCACCTCAAGGGCACCCCTGAATATGCCCGGAAACGCCAGGACATTATTCACCTGATTTGGAAAGTCAGACCTTCCTGTGCCGACGACTTTTGCACCTCCTGCTTTTGCCTCATCAGGCCATATCTCCGGTACAGGATTTGCCATGGCAAGTACTATAGCATCCCTGTTCATTGTGGCTACCATGTCTCTCGTAGCAATCTCAGGACCTGAGACACCTATAAACACATCAGCGCCTTTCATAGCATCAGCTAAGCTTCCTTTTATTCCAGCCTTATTTGTAAGAGCTGCTATCTCTTTCTTACTCCAGTCGTTCCCTTCTCTGCCCTGGTATATTGTACCTTTCCTATCACATATTATTACATCCCTTACTCCAGAGTTCAAAAGAAGTCTGGCGGTAGCAACACCAGCAGCTCCGGCACCGCTTATGACCACAGTGACATCCTTCATCTCTTTGCCAACCACTTTTAGTGCGTTCATCATTGCAGCTAAGATTACCACAGCAGTGCCATGCTGGTCATCATGAAATACAGGTATACTAAGCTCCTGTTTTAATCTCCTTTCTACCTCAAAACACCTGGGGGCAGATATATCCTCTAAGTTTATGCCGCCAAAGGTAGGTGATATGTTCTTTACAGTAGCCACAATCTCATCTACATCCTGTGTGGCTAAGCATATGGGAAATGCATCTACCCCACCGAAGGTCTTAAAAAGTACGCATTTCCCCTCCATTACAGGCATGCCGGCCAGGCCGCCAATATTTCCAAGCCCTAAGACAGCAGAACCATCTGTTACTACAGCCACCATATGCCCCTTTGCTGTATATTCATATGCAAGATCGGGGTCTTTATGTATATCCTTGCATGGTTCAGCTACACCGGGAGTGTAGGTCAGGCTTAAATCCTTAGAGTTCTCTACCGGCACCTTGCTGATAACCTCAATTTTCCCCCTGTTTTCTTTATGTAGTTTTAATGCCTCTTCTCTCAAATCCATTTTTAATCCCCCTTTTATTCTTAATAACAAACGCAACAGATATAGAAAGGCACAAAATAATAATGAGAAAGGTGAGAAGCATTATTCTGTTTTGCAGGCTGAGTCTTTTCATACATTCACATGCCCCACCATCTATACAAAATCTCTCAAGAGTTTTTCTGCATCCTTGGGATTCAGTTCTCTGTCCACCAGCGGCGGCCCGTTCTTTATAAAGTCAAACCTATCCTCATAGGGTTCTTTCTCAACCTTGTAGAGGATTCCTATTGGTATTTTATCTCCAAACTCCATAGCCTTTTTCATGGCTTCCTTTCTATTGGTATAGTCATAGTCGTCAGGCAAGTGATAAACCCTCTGTTTGTACCATGCAAAGGTATTGACCTTGTTCCATACAACACATGGCTGGAATATATCCACCAGGGCATAGCCTTTATACATGATGGCCTCTTTCATAAGGTTTACCAAATGGGGTATGTCGCCTGAAAATCCCCTTGCCACAAATCCAGCACCCATGGTAAGAGCCAATGCTACAGGATTTAAGGGTTCTGCCTTGACACCGTCAAACTGCAGGGTGGTATGCTGACCCATGGCAGTAGTCGGAGAGGCCTGGCCCTTTGTAAGGCCGTATATCTGGTTGTCATGAACAAAATGGGCTATATCAATATTATACCTTATGGTATGGATGAAGTGGTTTCCACCCTCTCCATATGAGTCGCCATCACCAGACTCTACTATAACCTTGAGGTCCTTATTGGCCAGCTTTATGCCAATCGCAGGAGGCAAAGCTCTTCCGTGAAGGCCGTTAAAACCGTTCACCTTGATATAGTGAGGCATTTTGGCGGCCTGGCCTATACCGGAGGAGATCACCACCTGATGAGGTTCCAAACCAAGCTCTTCCAGAGCCTGCTTCAAAGCAGTCCTTATCATATAGTTACCGCATCCCGGACACCATGCAGGTTTATCATACAGCTTATATTCATACTTTGTCATAGCACTTCCTCCTTTAACCTGTTATAAATCTCGACCCCACTGAAGGCACGGCCGTCATACTTCAAAATTTTGTGGCTGCACCTTATGAGGGCTTTCTCCTTTATAAGGCTGTCCAGCTGACCTGTAGCATTCTGTTCAATATCTATCAACTTCTGCACCTTTGGATAGAGTTCCATCAGTCTCTTTGTAGGCAAAGGCCATATATCACCATAAACCAATGCCCCAATTGATACACCTTCACCATTCAGTCTCTCTACAGCTTCTCTCACCGCACCATAGGTTGAACCCCAGCATACAATAAGGTTCTCTGGGTTTTCCTTGCCTATAAACCATGGTTCTTCTATCTCCTGCCTTAATCCCTCCAGTTTTCTCATCCTCTTATCTACCATGGCCACCCTCATCTCGGCGCTCTCTGTTATATGCCCCCATTCGTCATGCTCATCACTGTCTACCAAGACTACCTGCCCCTCTACCTTCCCAGGCAGTATTCTTGGAGATACACCGCTCTCAGTTATCTTAAACCGTTTATACTCCTCTCCTTCCACAGCTTCTGGACCTGATATATATCTTTCAATCTTTACCTTACCAAAATCATAAGGCTTGATAGTAACCGTATAATCAGAAAGATATTCATCACTCATTAATAAAACAGGTATTTGATACTTTTCGGCAATATTAAAGGCTCTCGCTGTCTGATAAAATGCATCCTCAGGGTCTCTTAATGCAATGACCATCCTTGGAAACTCACCATGGCCTGCGTGAATCAAAAATCTCAGGTCAGCCTGTTCTGTCCTTGTAGGAAAGCCTGTAGCAGGAGCCGGCCTTTGAACATCTATAACCACCACCGGAGTTTCTATCATCCCGGCCAAGCTGAGTGCCTCAACCATTAGAGCAAACCCACCGCCAGATGACCCGGTCATTGCCCTCACACCGGCATATGAGGCACCAAGTGCCATATTTAATGCAGCCACCTCATCCTCCACCTGCTGGACCATTATGCCCATCTCATCTGACTTTGAAGCCATAAACGTCAGCACCCCTGAGGATGGGGTCATAGGATAACCGCAATAAAATTTGCACCCCGCAGCAATTGCACCCATGGCTACTGCCTGGTTTCCATTAATTATGATATTTTTATCCTCCCTTGTTTCCAGTTTATGTCTTACCCCTATCATTTCGTATCCTGCTCTTACTGCCTGAATGTTGGTTTCTGCAATCTTCCCTGAAAACTCATCCCTAATTACTCCTTCGGCAATATCAAGCGGCAACCCAAATATCTTAAGAATAGCTCCCAGACCAGCCGTTGTATAGACGCGCATGTCCTGAACCTTCTTCGATGTTTCTACTAAAGGAAGATGCATAACTTCTTTTACCTTTGCTATGTCGTTGTCGCATATTATGATACCATCCTGCTTTAATCTCGAATTATGCAGGTTGATAGTCTCCTCATTTAAAGCAAATATGATATCCAGATCTGGACTATGCGTATATAAAGGCTTATCTGAAAATCTTACTTGATTAAAGTTGTGTCCACCCCTTATCCTGGACATATAGTCCTTATATGTAAATACATAAAAGCCGCACCGCTTTAACGTCTTCTCCAGGAGGTTACCTATGGTATCCATGCCCTGGCCGGCTTCACCACCTATAAGGATATTGTATTCCATTGTCATGCCTCCTCGCAAAATATTTTCCTTTGAAAGTAATTCTTCATTTATTATATCATATAAGGCAAAGTTTATGAAAGATTCACATGGTAAAGCTATCCATACCTCTCTTTAAATAAAGGTCTTGCCTACCACCCATTTTTTCAAAGGATTCTATCAGCTGAAGACAGAGGTTGTTAACCTCAACCAAGTCAATGCTGCAGGTCGCAACCACACCGTCTATTCTCTGTCTACTCAGTATACGGTAGAGTGGAATTAGCATAAGGTAAAACCAGTACCTTAGCATTTTCTCCATACTCTGCCAGTGCTCTGTCCAATGCTTCCTGTGCTGATCTGGCAGGTATAAAGAATATGTCTTTTACCAGTTTGTCATCCATAGATGATATAAGGTATACCTTTACCCTCTCCAGCACCATACATATCACGGCGGCCTTGTGCGCGCCAAGCCTAAATTCTTTCTGTATCCATTCCACAGGTTCATGGGGTGTCTTAGCCTTTAACATCCATTCAGCAAATGTATTTTCTCCCAAACCCTCTCTGCACTCCGCAATCAGGATTACACTTCCACCATCTTTTACAGCATAGCTGGCATTCTCCAGTCCCTTTTGCGCCTGATAGAGGTTTATATCTTTGGGATAACCACCACAGGATGCTATGATTATATCTACTTTTTCTTCTATTTCTCTCTTGTACATCCTGTCAATGTATTTTGTCCCTTCTCTATGGGCCTTTACGGGATCACCAGCTACTACCTTTACAATCTCTTTATGACTGTTTAAAACAGCATTTACTATAAAAGATACACCTGCTATTTTACCCGCCTCTTCTATATCCTCCCTCATGGGATTGCCATCTGCTCTACCTGGCATTGTACCTGGCTTTATCATCATGACATGGTTGGTCTCTATTGTTTTCTTGCTGCACACACCGGGGAGTAGTGATTTATTTCCTCCGCTGTATCCTGCCTTATAGTGAAACTCCAGATTGGCTGTACCTATTATAAGGTCAGCCTCAGCTACGGGTCTAAATACCTCCACGGGGGTCCCCCTGGATGTTGTACCCATATAAACGCAGTCATTTATATCATGGTCTATGCATCTGACCCGGTTATGTACCTCTTCTCCAACAAGCCTTTTCTTTTCATCCTCAGTGTGCTTCCTATGATATCCAAGTCCAAATACTATGGTTATCTTCTCATCACTCACACCTGCCTCATTCAGCTCATCCAGCACAGGTGGTATCAGTATATGGGATGGGGACGGCCTTGTGATGTCACTGGCAAGTATTACTACATTCTTCGTGCCTCTTGCAAGTTCTTTTAAGGGCACCGAGCCAATAGGATTATCAAGGGCATTTCTCACCTCTCTCAGTGGGTCTCTAACCCCTTCCATGTCCTCAGGATTTAAAATGCCAACCAGATTTTTATCCGGTATGTTTAACTCAGTGAGACCATCACTATATTTCAGGTTTATGACAGTCACAACATATCACCTCGCCATATTGGTTACTGCCATTATCACACCAGGCATATACGTCATTATTATAAAATCTAAAATATGGATTGCTATAAACGGTAAGCAAAAACCATGTCACACGAATAAAATCATATCTCCCCTTAGTATAAAGGACATCCATAAAATTATACATGGATGCCCTTTATTGTTAAATAAACGTCCAATGAACGTTTATTTAACAATCTGTAGTATCGTTTTCTTTTAGTATTTTCCACAAAGCTGCTCTGCTAATAGCTAATTTTCAAATTCGCCTTTTAAAATACAGCCACTCTTGATGAGTCCATTTTCTACAGTCTCATGTATCCTTTCGGGCAGTTTATCTTCTTCTATCATTTTTAATATTCCTGCCGTCATATGGTATGGGCATATATTCTACAGAGGGCCTCCTCTGGGGAGGCTATGGGTAGAGTTCCATAAGTTGATAAACCTCTAAAGGCATGTTGTGATTTACGTTTAAACCCATGTTCTTTAAATCTTTACAGGTTATCGGATAGTCGTGGGGCCATCTGCCCTCAGTCAATATCTTTGCAATTTCCAATGCTCTATCTTCTTCCATATTGTTAGCTCTGAGTATCTCATAGACACAATCCATCACCTGTGCTTTCGCCTTGTTGGCCATATCTGCCAATATGAGAGTTTCATCGTCAATATACCTTTTATCTTTTAGCTCCAGTACCTTCAATATCGATGCCGCAGGATAATTGCCAATCTGCGGGTCTACAGGCCCCAGCACTGCATTTTCGTCCATAATTATCTCATCTGCTGCAGGGGCAATAAGTGTACCTCATCACTCTGCTTAAAGACCGGGATAAGGGTATAGATAAAAATTAGAAGCCATATCAAATCCCAGAAATACAAGATACACACTCCCTTCATTTTCATATCCATTCATTCTCAAAATATCGACTTTTATGTTACCTTAATGAGATTATACCATATTCTATCATATATTATTGATTTTGTAACCAACTCCATACTTTATCTGTCTCATGTTATTATAATATTAATCGGAAATAAGTAATCTGGAGTTTTAAAAAGACTAAACAAAGAGGGGAACCTGGAATATTCTCACAAGCAATGGAAATACCAAAAAGTGTAAATGTACTTCTCACTTAAAAAGCGGTAGATTACCTAAAGAAATCTTTTTTGGAACTTTTACCCTGAACATATAAGAAGTTATAGGTCTGAGACAGCAACAATTAACAATTTACCTTTTTGGATAACTAAAGCAGTGTTACAGGATCTGAAAAGAAATGGTCTGAAGTTTAAAAGAACATATATACCTTATTAGAAATCAATTAAAAAATGACGTTATTTGCATATAAATGTAGACTTTTTCTATTATAATAATATATAATTTATTTATATGATTCATTATGGAGGTCCAATATGAGGCGTAGATTTTACCGTATTATACATCTTTTTTTATATATCATATGGAAACTGCAACTGGCTCAATGGAAAGGATGGTTTAAAGACAATGCCTACAGTGACAACCTCTTGGCCTTGTTGAAGAATCTATCCAAAAGATATAAGGATACCGCTATTGATATGGGTGGCCTGTTGATAAAGTTGGGCCAATTTTTCAGTGCACGTATAGATATACTGCCTGATGAGGTCATACAGGAACTGGCACAGCTTCAAGACAGGGTTCCACCAGTTGATTATAAATCCATAAAGACGATTATAGAAAATGAGTTTGAGAAGCCAATAGATGAGGTTTATATATATTTTTCCAAAGAAACCATAGGCTCTGCATCACTGGCGCAGGTACACATGGCAAAACTATCTGATGGAAAAGATGTAGCGGTAAAGGTATTGCGTCCCGGCATAGAAGATATTATAAGTACCGACCTCAAAGCTTTGCGCAGGGTTATTGATATAATGAAGCATATAAAATGGATATCCAGAGATATAGACTTAGACGGGCTCTACATGGAGTTTTATCAGACCTTGAAGAATGAGATGGACTATAAGGCAGAATTAAGCAATGCTGAGACAATCAAGAATAACCTCAAGGGATTTACAGATTTCTATATACCAAGATATTATCATGAATACTGCACCAGACGTGTCTTAACAATGGAATTTATTGATGGTATAAAGATTACTGATGAGGAAGGTCTGGCACATATAGGTGCTGACAAGAAAAAAATAACCAGAATTCTCATAGATTCATTTTTTCACCAAATTATAGAGGATGGTTTTTTTCATGCCGACCCACATCCTGGAAATATATTCGCTTTAAAGGATGGAAGGGTTGCACTCATAGATTTCGGCATGGTTGGCAGTATAACACCAAAAAACATGAGGAATATACGCAGAATGGTCCTGTCCATCGTGTTCCGTGAGGTTGAGCAGCTCGTCGATGCCTTGGATGAAATGGGCTTCATAAAGCCCAATGCAGATGAAAAGAGGCTTACAGCTTCACTGGAATACATGATTGACAAGTTCTGGTCCAGGACCACCCTCTCAGATTTGGATGAGGAATTTCTCCGTGGCATGGCTCAGGAGAGCCAGCAACTTATCTTTGAGCAGCCGATACAGTTGCCATCAGACTTTGCATTCCTTGGAAAGACATTCATAACCCTGTTTGGCATATGTGCAGCTCTCGACAAGGACTTAGATTATGGCAAGCTTACCAAAGAGTTTGCCCAAAGGATAATAAAGAGCGAGGTCACACGCCTGCCTAGTGAATTGATCCGCATAAGCAGGAAATTTATTACAGACATTATAGAACTGCCAAACATCGTAGATAGCGGTCTCGCCATGATAAAAGATGGGAATTTCCGTGTAATTTCAAAGATACCCGATATGGAAAGACTCATAGAGTTAGAAAAAGATAGGTCAACCAGACTCATGTTTTCCATATACACCTGTGGTATGGGCATACTGTCAACCTATCTTTTCCTCTCTGATTATAAGGCAATAGGTATTTTAGGATTTGTCACTACTGTGATATTATTTATTCGGTCATTAACATAAGGTCCCAGACTATATCGCCGGGACCTTAAGAATCTCATATAAATCTTTTTCATCCATCAGTACCTTTCTTACCCGACCTATATCCTCAGGCAATATTAAACCTATTTTCCCTCCCACATTTTTTTTATCATGGGACATTAATGATACCAGTTCTTTATCGAGATGGTATTGTGCCTTTAGCCCGCATCTGTCTATGAGTTCTATTATGCAGTGTAGTTTTTTGCTTTGTAATATGCCAAGCCTGTATGAGACTAAAGACTCATAGTAGATGCCAGCTGCCACCGCAGTGCCATGGCTTATATCATAGTGTGTCTCTAAGGCATGTCCTATAGTATGGCCCAGGTTTAAATGTGTCCTGATCCCTCTATCAGTCTTGTCCTGATTCACTATATCAACCTTTATTTTGATGCACTTTTCTATCATGTCCTTTATAACCTCATAATCCATTGACAGCACGTCATTGAGATTATTGTCCAACCACTCATAAAGACTACGGCTCAGTACTGCATACTTGATAACCTCTCCCATGGATGATTTTATCTCACTGGTTGGCAATGTTTTTAAAAATTCTGTGTCCATGTATACAATAAATGGGTCATAAAATGTCCCTACCTGGTTTTTTATCCCTTTATAGTCTATTGCTGTCTTACCACCTATTGAGCTGTCAATCATTGCCAGCAGTGTTGTAGGTATATTTATAAAACCTATACCCCTTTTGAATGTAGAGGCAGCAAACCCTGCAGCATCTCCGGTGGAACCGCCCCCAACAGCAATAATGAAGTCTCCTCTATCCAGTTCTTTTTCAATACATGCATCATATATCCGGAGTATGGTAGACATGTCTTTGGCCTTCTCCCCCGGCCCTACAATCACTTTTTCTCCTGAAATGTATCTACTGTAAAGAGCATCGACCATTTCGTCTATTACATACAAATATTTTTTTCTTTTATCCAGCAGCAGGCATACATTAAAACTATTGTCAATGTATACGTCATACCCTGCCCTCAAGTCCAATTTTTTCATCAATACACTCTCCTAATCTACCCATCGCTTCTAAAAATTTTAAAACCTCTTTGTGTTCACCAACCGTGACCCTTATCCATGTACCATATCCATCCACTGTTATTGGTTTTATGATTACCCCATTTTTCGCTAGGACTTCGAAGGCTTCGTAACTTTCCAGTCTGGCATTTACAAGAACAAAGTTGGTCTCGCTCGGTACATATTCAAATCCAAGCACATCCAATCCCTCGTACATCAATTTTTTATTGCTTCGGTTTTCTTTTATAACCATTTCTCTAAATTCTTCATCATCCAGAGCTGCACAAGCTGCAACATATGCCAGACAGTTTTCATTAAAAATGAGTTTATACTTCTCTAAAGTTTGTATCATCTCTGGAGAAGCAATGGCATACCCTGCACGAAGTCCGGCCAGGCCATAAACCTTGGAAAAAGTACGTACAACAATTACATTATTGCCTTCTTTTAAATATTTAAGTCCGCTAACATAGTTACTATCGTCCACAAAATCAATGTACGCCTCATCAAAAATGACACATATGTCATTGTCAATTTTATCAAAAAAATAATCAAGTTCATCTCTTTTTATTACGGTCCCGGTGGGGTTGTTGGGGTTACATATATAGATAGCCTTTGTCTTTTCAGTCACAGACCTTAGGATGGCATCTATATCAAACCTGTGTTCCTTTAGTATGGGTTTTATCACCTTAGCTCCAACATTTTCCGATGAAGCGATAAATGTCTCAAAGGTGGGCACTTCCGTTATAACCTCATCGCCACATCTTAATACAGACCTTGCTATAAGGTCTAAAATCTCATCGGCCCCATTCCCCAGAATTATATCTTCGCAATCTATTTCATTTAAGACAGAAAGCTTTTCCTTCAACTCCCTGCCTATTGGGTCAGGATAGAGGTTGCAATTATATGCAGCTCTGGTTATTGCATCTATTGCTTTAGGTGATGGCCCGAAGGGATTTTCGTTGAAAGACAGCTTGACAACACTGTCCAAGCCGTATAACCTCTTCAGTTCTTCTTTCGTAAGTTCAAACTTCTGCAAATGATCTCACCCCTTATAAAAAGCTTTCGATAATTATACACCAAAAATGCATATTATCGCAAGCTGTGAAAAGCCGGGCATTACCCGGCACACAAAATTAAAATTCAATAGTCTTCAATATATTTCCTCTGCTGTCCAGGAATCTAATTTCTTTGACTTCCCCGGCAGGTTTTATAACCTTTATATCGTAAGGATAGGTTATAACCTGAGTAACCATATCTCCAGCCTTTGGAGAGCGTTCCGTAACAAATACGCTTATGCTTCCATCTTCCGCGCTCCTGGCACCATAGATGCTAATACTATAACCTCCTGTAGGTTTTTCACCTGCAGCAGCCAGCAGATAATATGTGTCTCCATCTTTAAATGCTTTATACCCACCTTCTTCTTTAATGTCTTCCAGTTCATTTATTACACCATCCGGCACATCCTCCAAATCAACCGCCTCCAATTTTAATTCTCCATATGAGGTCGTATCTTCATTCGCGGCTGCAAAAATTATCTGCGATTTAAATACAACCAGCGATACATATTCCCCAATTTTTATATCCTTTATATCATTGTATTCCTCACCATCGAAAAATTGTGCATCCGTCCGATAGCTTAATCTTATCTCACGCATGTTTTTTGATGCAATTGAATCAGGTAGTTCTTGGTTTTCAACATCTATGATAAGGGTATTATTATTTTTATCGATACCTGTAACCCTGCCAGAAATATAAACACATTTGTCTGTTACTGATGGTCTTTTAGCCGGCAATGGTATGACATCACCCAACCTGCTGAATAACCTATCCAGTATAACGCTCATTTCTGCCCTTGTTAGCGGCTTTTCAGGTACAAACTTTCCATCAATTCCATTTATAATATTTTCAATATATGCAATGTAGATATATGGGATATCATCAGCATTGATTTCGTTAATATCTGAAAATATGTCCCTCAAGTCATACTCATCATCCACATAACCTTCAAGGCCCAGTGCTCTCACAACCAGTTTGGCGGCATCAACACGTTTTACGGGAGCGTTCAGGCTAACACCCTGAACTTCTTCTAAAGTGAGCAACCCATTTTCATAAGCAACAGCTACATACCCTAACAGGTCCTTGTCTATCTTGATCCCCTTTAGTTCTGATGGTATCTCATAGTCATTTAAGGCCTCATCCTCCAGTCCCAGGGCCCTTACAAACATTATAAGCGCCTCTCCCCACGTCACCGGCTTTTGTGGGTTAAAAAAACCATTTCCGGTACCTTTCAATATACCCTTATCACTCATCCTGCTTACAGCTTCCTCCGCCCACTCGTAGCCTTTCATATCCTTAAACGGCTCTCCTTTCGGGGCAGCATAGGCCGGCATTATCAACGTGGTAATCAGCATAAAGGCAGACAATAATAATGGAAGTGCCCTCTTCATTTTTTACCCTCCCTTATATCATTTTATGCCATTGTACTTTAGAAAGTTTACAGTAAGATTACAACAACATTACAGAAAAGTTAAAATTTACTTTTGACGTACACATGTATGTCATTAACACCCTGAGGCAACCTTAAAAACAGGCACAATAAGGTAAGGCAGGCCTGTCAAAAATAGCTGCCTGCCGGCAGCTATTTTTGACTTTAATCCTGTTTATTTAGCACTTTTTCAGCAATTCTTTCAGCAAACTCATCTATTTTATCAAGGTCTGCTTGAGAGGGTGCGAAATTTATTTTTACTCCCGGCTCTACCACATCCATTTTACGGGATTTTAACATATCCTCCATTATCTTTAACGCCTCACCACTCCACCCATAAGAGCCAAAAGCTGCACTAACTTTTCCCTTGGCTTTTATTGGATTCATGTTAACCAGGACATTCCATATAGGTTCTACAACATCGGCAGCAATCGTTGGCGACCCAACCACAATACCTGCTGACTCCTGTAAAATCTTATCTATATCATCCTTTGACGCATGTGTTGCATCAATGGTATGGGCACTTAAGCCTTTTTCTCTCAGCTTACAGGCTAATCTTTCGGCCGCCTTTTTTGTGTTGCCGTAAGCGGAGACATAATATACAGTCACCTTTTTACTGTCATATGTAGGTTCTTTCGCCCATTTTTCGTACAAAGCAACAACTGCAAAGGGGTCTTTCCTTAATATGGGGCCGTGTCCGGGGCAGATCACGTTAAAATCAATGTTAAGTTTTCTTAACTTGTCAATAGCCTCTAAAACCTTTGACTTGAAGGGACTTATTATGGAGTTAAAATAGACCCAAACAGCTTCTGTAAAATCTCCTATCTCGTCATCGAATATGCTGTCCCCTTCCGGACAATAATGGCACCCAAAAGCATCACATGTAAATAAGATCTTATCATATTCATCATAGGTCATCATGGTGTCGGGCCAGTGCAGAAAAGGTGTATATATAAACTTAAGCTTCCTATCGCCAAGATCCAGCTCGCTTCCATCCATTGCCGCTATAGATGGAAAGTCTTTGTTCAAAACAGCTTTCATGTTCGTCAGTGCTGCCCTGGTTGCTACTACCTTGGCATTAGGTGCAATTTCCAGCAGTTTGCCCACGGCCCATGAATGGTCTGGTTCAGAGTGGTCAAGAACAATATACTCAATCTTCGCTGGATCAATTAATGACTTAAGGTTCGTTAGGAACTCCTCTTGGAATCCCTCTTTAGACGCCTCTACTATTGTTGGTTTTTCAGCCATAATCAAATAGGAATTATACGTTGTACCCCATGGTGTGTCAAACACTATATCAAACTTTCTGAGGTTTGGATCTTTGACCCCTATGGAATAAACTCCTTCTTTCACCTTTCGCACAGCCATTTATATTTTCCTCCTTTTTCATCTTTAAATACTACAAACTGTTTTTAATGAGGTCATATACCATTCGGTTGTACTTTTTTAAATTTACAGGTATGGAGCCATTGGTAACCGCTAGTAAAGTGTAACCTTCTGCCAGCTTTTCATTTTCTTCATCTCTGTATATGGCATAATCAAACCTAATCCTTACACCTGTAAATTCTGTCACTATTGTCTTTACTGTTATAACATCGTCATAAAAAATGGAATGATAATACCTGCAATGCGACTCCACAACAGGAAGAAATATCCCCATCTCCTCCAGTTTCTTATACGATATGCCCAGATTTCTAAACCAATCTGTCCTGCCCACTTCAAAATACCTATAGTAGTTAGAATAATAGACAACACCCATCTGGTCAGTCTCCTCATATCTGACCCTTATTTTACTTTCACTTATAAGCAAAATATCATCCCCTGCACATCATAATGATAACTAATTATTCGTAGAAAATCAATATCCTCTCCGGCTGTTAAATTACCAATAAACATAGCAGAAAAGCTGTAACCTGCCTATGAGCTTTTCTTTTCAAACAATTCTTTCAACCTGACCATGCTGTCTTTTTGTGTATTCGCTGCTGTTATATTTTCATTCTTTACCTCCAGAAGCTCCGAACGTACTATCTCTATATTCCTGGGGGCTAAAATGCCTATACTGACCTTATCTTCCTCCACTTCCATTATAGTAACCTCGATATTATCCCCTATCTTTATGCTCTGTCCCTTCTTCCTTGTTAGCACCAGCATATCACCTTATCTCCTTTACTATCTCTATACCGTTCATGCTGAGATGATATAAAAACATAGGGTTTATAAGGTCAGCATAATGGTCTATACTATCAAATGTATCCACACAGTTATACGGTATTATTATATCTACAGGTGTATCACTGCTGTTTAAGAACATCTTTAGAGTCATAGCAGTCTGATACACACAAAGGTCCGTGCAGTTGCCAACTATTATAAAGCACTTAGTCCCCCTTTTAATTAATTCATGGACATATGTGTTGAAGTCTGGATTAGTAAAGGCATTGAGGGAATTCTTAGCAAAAATCCTGGCGTTTTGTGAGAAACCCTTAAGGCTGTCCACTATCATTGATTCCTGAGTACCTGCCATGGCATGGGGAGGAAATGCATTGAACTCCATAGAGCCCTCATGATGGGAATCGTTTAGAAATGCCACATCTTTTACTCCCTCTGCTACAAGCCTCTTTGTAAGTGTAAAAATCGGCATTTCAAGATTATGTATACGCGGGCTGGAAAGCGGCCCTATCCTTGAAAATCCGTTTATCATATCCACTATCAACAGAGAGATGTTCGATGTCGCAGGATATCTCTTTTTTAACTCATTGAATTCAATTGGTTTTAACCCATACACAAACCTGTATAGTGAGCGTATAGAGTTCTCACAGCTCCTATAATACTCTTCTTCCATGCTGTAACCCCTAAGGTCTTCTTTTAAATAATATCTTATAGGATAGTCACCCTCGTCTAGAATGATTTGAGCTGCTATCTTTTTATCCCTGTTGACTACTATGGGAGCCTTCAGATTGCATGATATCTCCTCAATATTTTCAGGTATTACCACTATATTATATATCTGCATAGATGAAATATCATCTATTGACAGTTTCCTCATCTCTTCCACAGGTATCTGCGGTTTGTACCATGACACAACATCTGTACCGTCAACCATCACAAATGCCAGGCCAGGGTTTTCCACCGATTGAAGCCATATGAAAGGCTCGCTGCCATCTTTCCCAACAAGTATGTATTTCTTTAACCCGTCAAAACCCAAAATTTCATTTTGAAAGTATATTATTTCATTTTCGTCATACTCTATTGGACCAAAATTGCTTGTTTCTAAAAGCATAAAAGTTCCTCCTTAAAAAATACAACATCTATTGTTATTTTATCATCATATGCAGGAATTGTGAACATATAAAAATAAAGGACATCATTTGATGTCCTTAGATTAATCCAAAAAGTCCACTAAAGATGGTTGAATAATCCTGGCCCCTACATTAAGCGAGGCTGTATATACATTTTCTGCATTGGTAAGGTCCATAATAACCTTCGCTATATCCGCATCCTCCGCTTTTGACAAAAGGTTAGTAAAGTTAGTCTGGTCGTCGGACAGCCTGTTTTTTGTAAGTTCCACCCTGTTCATTCTTGCTCCAATATCGGCCCTTATGGAGAGTATATTATTGATATAGTTGTCAATGTCCTCAATATATGAGGAAACTGCATTGGTATCGCCAGCATTTAACTTAGTTACTATGTCATCAATTAATTTAAAAATATTATCTGGTGTGGTCGTATCTCCAAATATCTGTTTGCCTGTTATATTAATGGGTATCCGATCATTGGCACCTACATTGAACTCTATTTTCCACGGGTCACCAGTAATTGTCCCATTATCCGAACCATTATAATCAACTCCGCCATTAGGGTTTGAGGAATTTAAGGTATATACCTCAGAGGTTGTATTCATACCCCCAAATATGAACCTGTCAGAGTATCTCGTGTTACCTATGTTGACAAGCTGTTCTTTTAATTGTACCAACTCGCTGGCTATGGCCTGTGTATCTGAGGGGCTGTTTGTACCGTTAGACCCCTGTACGGCAAGTTCCCTGATCCTGTTTAAAATATCGGTAATATTGCTAAGTGAGGTATCTGTAAGCTCAAGCCATGAATTGGCATCATCTACATTTTTTTGATACTGGTCAATGGAGGACACGTCTTTTTTTAGCTTCATGACTGTTACAGTACCTACAGGATCATCGGAGGGATACTGAATGAGTTTACCAGAGGCAAGAATGCGTTGAAACCTGTCCATTCTCTCAGTATTCTTATTTAAATTTATGAGGAAATTGTTTATCATCATGTTATTTGTTACACGCATTCAGCCTACCTCCCTACTATACCCATCTTATTGACTATGGTATCTATCATCTCATCTATAGCCGTTATCATCCTTGCGGCTGCATTGTATATGTGCTGGTATTTCACCATGTCGGCCATCTCTTCATCCAGTGATACACCTGATATGGACTGTCTGTTGTTGTCTATCTGCTGTATCAAGACACTTTGATTTTCAGACATCATCTCAGCCTGCTGGGTGTCCACACCAAGGTTTGAGACAAGAGAACGTGTGAAGTCTTCAAAACTGCCTTCACTAAATATGCTGGTATCTGACCTGAGGGCAATCATCTCCAATGCCTTAGAGTTATCCCCCGGCAGATCAGACACTGAGGCTGCAGCTATATTGTTAAGGTCATTTTTTATATCGTCAGAAATGTCTATATCCATAGCCCCATTACCTTTAAAAAAGAGGTAACCAGTCCCTGCACTACCTAAACCATATCCTGTCTCATGTATAGCATTTACCTCAGAAATAAACTTACTGGCAAATTCATTCCACTCGGTAATATAGTATTTCACACCTTTATATTCAGGGTCACCACTCCCATCCCTTGCATCTAACATACCCTTCAGCATTCCAGACTTTATATTCACTGCAGTACCTGTGTCCTTCCACACGGGATAGACCATGTTCATATCCGATGGGTCAGCCTGAGCCTCAATCTCATAATAGCTGGTGTGGTCCACAAGTGCCTGGCCACCTATATCCACCCTCATTCTGCCCTGGCTGTCCTCATAACTGGTAATATTTACAAGGTTTGAAAGCTTGTCCAGTAAAAGATTCCTTTCGTCCCTGAGGTCGTTGGCCTTATCGCCATTCAATTCAAACTTGTATATCTGGTCATTGAGCTCTGCTATTCTCTTCGCATAGGAATTTATCTCCTCTATACGTGTGGTTATATTCAGATTTATCTCATCCCTTTTATCAAGTAGCTTGGTATATGTTGTTCTTATAGTTTGGACTACAGCCACTCCCTTTTCTCTCACCACTGCCCTGGTAGACAGGCTTTCCGGATTTTTGGACAGTTCTTCCCACGCATCAAAAAACTCACCAATTACAGTAGCTATGCCAGAGTCCGACGGTTCATTAAATATGGCTTCAAGACTATCCAGCACCTGTGTCTTAGCATCCCATTCACCATAAAGTGAGTTCTCAATTCTGTACTGAACATCTAAAAAAATATCCCTTATTTGATTTATACCTGTCACATCAACACCTGCACCTATCCTCCCTTGTCCATACATGTCATTCATTCCCAGGGACGTAGGTGGTGCCTTGGCAGAGAGTTCCACCCTCTGACGGGTATATCCCGGTGTATCTGCATTGGCCACATTATGGGATATCACATCAAGGGCTTTCTGCGCCGCGAATAGACCTGATTTAGCTATCTCAAAGCCATAAAAAATTGATGACATTATGAGCACCTCACTGCTTAGATTTTCTCATCGAACAATGCTGAAGACTTTTTATTTGTCCCTTTACTGCCATATGTTACGCTGTCCGAGGAAATAGCATCTCCGATCAGGTTTATGGAAAATTCTATATATTCTAAGGCCTGCTCAATAAGTGCCTGATTGTGTTCATTTACCTCAGCAACATCCTGGAGAAGTTTTTTAAACCTTTCCTGAAATTCTTTGAACTTTATTTTATCTTCCTCATTGCTATTCTCAATAAGATTATTGAAGTCCTCTATGTTGTTGCCTTTTGTATTTGCCTTAAGCCATCTTTCTCTTGCATCCTCCAGTTTAGATATTGTGGCAATACATGCCTGTTCAGCGTTTACTATCCCATCCAATTCATTTACCATTCCTTTTATCAGTACATCCTTCTTTTTATGTCCAAGTTCGTTCAGGTCATTATATACCTCATACTCTTGCTCCAGGATATCTAATAATTCATTTAGATTCACAGGGCCCCACCCCTTTTTACCCTGATGGAAAGCATAATGTTATCCACCATTTTCTTTGCAACTTCTTCTGAAGAAACGTTGTATGTGCCTTCCTTTATACTGGTTTTTACTTTATCAATCTTCGGGTCAGGCTGTAACTTAACATTTTTGGCCTTTTCAATAGCTTTATAAAAATCACCTATTTCTAATTTATCCTTTGGATCGTTTAAAGGTCTATCCCGTCCCTGCTTTACAGCATTGTATGTATTCAGTACCTCTCTAATGTTTACTCCATCAACCTTCATCACTTACACCCCACCCTTGATATTTCATAAATATTATATCGACAGATTTATTTTTTTCTTGAGTCCTTATTTATCCTGTCAGAAATATGAAATTTACCTTGTTCTGATCTGCTGCTTTCTTCCAGGGATATACCTTCAAACTGGCTCCTTATCTTCTTAAGGCATTCGTCGCAGAATCTTCCAGACCTTATCGGTTTGCCGCACCTCTCACATGACAGTAATATACTGGTATTTTCCTGTGAAATCTCAAGCTTACCCTGTTTTAAAAAATCCCATATCTTATCAGGCTCAACCCCTGTTGCCTCAGACACCTCCATGATTGAGGCGCCCGGATACTTGTACAAAAAGTCTTTCACCTTTTTGTAGTCTTCTTCATCTTCCCGTATACAGTCAGAGCAAAGGTCAATTCCATTGTAGACAAACAGCTTACCGCACCTCTTACAATTTTTTAATTTCATACAGACACCCCTTTATCTGCCGGTGGCAAGTGTAGCGGTATACACCTTTTTCACACCGTTATCTAATAGAACCCTTGCACATTCATCCAGCGTTGATCCTGTAGTTAATATATCGTCAATTAGCAAAATTATTTTAGAGTGAACAATAATTCTATTTTTAACGGAAAAGGCCCCACATACATTTTCTTTCCGTCGCTCCTTTTTAAGCATTGTCTGGCTCTCAGTATACATATCCCTTATCAGGACATCGTCAAGTACTTTTATTCCTAATGTTTTCCCAATATATTTGGCTAAAAGATAGGACTGGTTGTAACCCCTTTCCTCTTCTTTTTCATGGTGCAACGGTACCGGTATGATGTAGTCCACTGGAAAATCCATTTCCTTTATCTTTATACTCATCTGCTCTGCAAATGGCCTGGCCAGATACCTATGGCCATGATATTTAAATTTATGGACTATACTGGAAAATTCTCTGGTGTATTTAAATACACTTATGTTTCTATAGAAATAGTGCCCTGTCTCTGCGCACTCTTC
The DNA here is from genome assembly GCF_008274215.1 of Calorimonas adulescens. Taxonomy (NCBI): domain Bacteria; kingdom Bacillati; phylum Bacillota; class Clostridia; order Thermoanaerobacterales; family Thermoanaerobacteraceae; genus Calorimonas; species Calorimonas adulescens. The sequence goes on from NZ_VTPS01000002.1 coordinate 94,021, forward strand.
ACACATGTCGAACCCATCAGGTAATTCACATCCACATATAAAGCAGGTATTGCCGTTGATAAAGGGAAGTTTATCATAACACTCCTCACAAAAATAGCCATCCTCCAGTGGTCTCCCACACATGGCACAGTGATGCGGAAAAACTAAAGAACCGATGTTTTTTACAACATAGCTTAAATAAGATAGTCCTGCAGTATTTTGAGTCTCCATTTTAACCCTGAATACCTCTCTTCAATTCTATTATTTTTTATCATCATACCCATTCGCTGCTCATCACCCACCAGTACCACCCGTTTTTTAGCCCTGGTGATTGCAGTATATAAAAGATTTCTTGTCATAATCATTGGCACGCCGTAGCTTATCGCCATCACCACTGTATCAAATTCAGAGCCCTGACTTTTATGCACGGTAATGGCATAAGCCAGAGTCAATTCCTCCAGGTCGGATATCTCATATACGGTCTTTTTCCCATCAAAATCCACAACAAGCGTGCTGTCATCCCTGTCTATCTTCTCTATAAACCCTATATCGCCATTATATACACCCATACCGGATTCGTCACAGCTTTCCCATCGTTTATTATAGTCATTTCTTATTTGCATCACCTTATCCCCTTCTCTAAATATCCTATCCTTGAGCTTTATTTCTTCTTTGTCAGGAGAATAGGGGTTGAGAAGTTCCTGAAGTACTGCATTGAGGTTATACGTGCCCAGTATACCCTTCTTCATTGGTAAAAGCACCTGTATATCCAACGGATTCAAGTTATAGGCCTCAGGCAGCCTGTTTATAACCAGATCTTTTATGATGTTCAATATGTTACTCTGGTTCTTTTCCCTTATGAAAAAGAAGTCATTGGACGAATTATCCAATAAGGGGTATAGACCCTGGTTTATCCTGTGGGCATTTACAATAATGTTACTCATGCTCGCCTGTCTAAATATCTGGTTCAGTCTTACCACATTAAACATACCACTGTCTATTATATCCCTGAGGACATTTCCTGCGCCCACAGAGGGTAGCTGGTCTACATCTCCTACAATTATGAGTCTTGTCCCGGGACTGATGGCTTTCAGGAGATTGTTCATCAATATTATATCAATCATTGATGCCTCGTCAATAATTATGGCATCGCACCCCAGTTTTTCCTCTTCATTCTTTTTAAATTCAATCCCATTGTATTCTAACAGCCTGTGAATGGTCTTTGCTTCCATACCTGTAGTTTCACTCATCCTTTTTGCTGCCCTGCCGGTTGGCGCTGCAAGATATGTTCTTATTTTATTCTTCCTGAACATGGATATTATTCCTTTTAATGTAGTCGTCTTGCCTGTGCCGGGTCCACCGGTTATTATCAATATCCCCTTCTCCAGTGCCGCTCTAATGGCCCTTTTTTGTTCCTCGGCAAATGTTATCCCCATATCCCTTTGAATTTCATCAAGGTCTTTATCAATCAGGGTATTTAGTTCTTTAAACTCAACTGACGACAGCTCAAAGAGCCTCTTTACCACATTGTTCTCCGCTGTATAAAAAGGTTTTAAGTATATAACCCTCTCACCATCTATTGTATCGATCGCAATGTTATTGTTGACTGCCAGCGAAGTGATTGCTTCTTTTATCCTACCCTCTCCTGTGTTTAGAAGTTTCATGGCTGCTTCGAGGAGTACCTCTTCAGGCAGGTATGTATCTCCATTATTTGCTGCCTTTTGAAGGCAGTAGTATGTTCCAGCCTCAATCCTTTCTGCAGATTCAGCAGTAAACCCCATGTTCTGTGCTATCCTGTCGGCTGTCATAAAACCTATGCCATATACCCTGTATGTCATATCATAGGGGTTGCTCTTTACCATATTTACAGTCTCCGCACCATATGTTTTAAATATCCTCATGGCCTGGCCGGGTGTAACCCCAAGTCCCTGGAGAAAAATCATTATCTCCCTCATACCCTTTTGAGATTCATACGAGTCTATAATCATACGCAGTTTTGTCTCACCTATACCCTCTATCTCCAAAAGCCTTTCGGGGTCGTTGTCCAGTATATTCAAAGTCTCCTCGCCAAAAAGCTCGACAATCCTGTGTGCCGTAACCTCCCCAATGCCCTTTATCATGCCTGATGCAAGGTATTTTTCAATGGCATCCAATGTGGATGGTCTTTCTATCTCACACCATTCAATATCAAATTGTTCCCCGTATACCGGGTGTATCCTCCACCTCCCCCTGAGCCTGACATTATCTCCTACAGAAATATAAGATAGGGCGCCAGTACATGTCACCAGTACCTCACCGGCATCTATGTCAAATACAGTAAAACCGCTTTCTTCGCTCTTATACCTTATATCCTCCACAATGCCTTTCAATTCTTCCATTTGATTCACCATCCTGACCATAGTATACATAAAAAATATATTTATAGCAATAAAAAGCCTGCATCAGAAATTTTTATTTATATCATTACCAATTCTGTATTTCAGGCTTTTTGACTTCGTATATTGATTGACCAGCATTATTTTTTATTGGAAAAAGCCGGTCATCACCCCTGCCAGGATAAGAACAGTGAATCAGCCAGCAGACCGTAAAGACCTAACCATCTTCGCATATACAACCCTATGAATTTCAACAACCTGTTCTTTAACTACATAGAACACCAAATAATTTTTTAGAAGTCTTTACTTGCCAAAGGCAGGTATTTAATTTCATACATTATCAGATTCCGCCTTATCAGCAAGCCTTGTCCTTAAATCATTAAATACTTCTTCATGTGAAAAGCGTTTATCAGTGGACTTTGCTTGAAGCTCTGCTTCCTTAAGCTTAAAGTAGATTTCACTTTCAAACAGTTTGCGTTCATATGCTTCCATGCTCATTACTACCATATCACCATAACCATTCTTGGTCAAAAATACTGGTTCTTCAGTTTCATGGACAATCCTCGATATTTCAGCAAAATTATTCCTTAAATCTGAAACAGGTCTAATATGTGACATACAATCATCACTCCTTTATTAATTTAGCATAATTTTGTCATAATTATGCTAAATTATCAATAAGGTTATAAAAGTTATTTTTCGTCATTAAGCCGCTCAATAGATTTTATATCAAATGGATTGGTCAGAATCATAATATAAAACCAATCCCCTGAACCCTTTAAAATCAAGGGTTAGGGGATTTTTATCAATTATTCCCACTCAATTGTTAAAGTTTTATTCGTCGTTATTTCTATTGTTTTCTGCTATTTCTATTATTCATATTATCAAAATTATTGGCATTTTTATAGTTTTAAAAATTTCTTGCTGCCATTTTGCTACCACGATTTATGTCTGGTTACGGTTTAAATTATGAATTCCCTCTGGTACCATTGGTGGAGGTCCTCTGTGGTGTTTAGCTTGGCCGCCAGCGCCTGGCCGCCTTCGACCAGCTTATAATACTTGCGCTTGAACTCTTCGATTGTTAATACCTTGAACTGCCATTCCCCCGGCATGTATCCTTCAGATATGAAAGTAAATCCCTTCTCGGTCTCCTCTTTAAGCTTTCCTGGGATCTCATGGCCTCTATTGGTATCAAAATAACGGAGGTTGCCTTTGTGCATGTGTACGTCCAGAGCTATGCCGGTGAAACTTTCCTCATCCGGAAGCTTGTACATATAAACGGCTTGTCTGTCCATGATCTTTGTTCCTCCTCTTATCTGAAAATAAGCACTTTGCACCGTACTGGCACTGTGCTATTACTGTGCTTTTCCGGTGCATCTCTGGTGCTCTTTTAGTGCTCTGTATTCTGCTATTATACTACATCAGACATCTGATTAAAATACCTATTGAAACTCTGGCGCTGGTATTTTACTACACCTTCTGTAAAGCTGCGGATTCCTGTATTTACTAAAGTTATTTACCTGAATGTAATTGCTTCCATTCGTACTGTATCGCACGATAAAGCGTCTATCGTGCAGGCTCTGCAGCATTTCATCAACCTGGCCGGCGCTCACGTCGTCAAATCCCATTATAACCTTCTTAATCTTCCTGGGATTGTCCTCCATGCGTCCCTTATCATCTACCATGATCCAGAGGCCTGCAAATAATAATCTGGTTAATGGCGGGAGCTCTCCCATGGCATCGTTGTCAAAAATGAGGTTCTTTATATTGCTCATTTGCTCCATCTGCCTTTGAAAAACTGGTGTTATACATGCTTTACTCATACCGTTAACCTCCTTCTCAAATTTTAAGCCGTTATTTTGATGGTATCGGCGTCTCCAGTAATTAGTCTTATCAGCTGTGCGCCCGCTCTGATTCCATCGATATAGCCCTGGTCATATACAGAAGTTGTAAGGTTGTTGAGTTTGTCTTCTGCCGCTATTTTGCCTACTTTCTCAGCCAGTAATGACAAGATTTCCTCTTTGGCTACCTCGATATCCTCCTGAAGATCAGCTGTAGATATGGCATTGGTATTCTCCTCGGTCTGCAAAAAACATGCTAATTGATAAATGTTCTTTTTCATCCTTCATTCCTCCTCGTTTATTATTCGTTCCGGAGCGGGCACCATGTCGGGCTGGTCCGTGCATACCTTCCTGGTATATGTTTGCCTACCTTCATGCAATCGTGCCGGCTCCCTCGCTTCCCTTCCGGGGTTATTTTGCAGTACTCACACTTCTTGCAGTGTGGGATTGGTTTCTCCTCCGGCCGTATCAGTTCTGCAGGGAACTCCTGTACTAAATCCCCGCCCCAGACTTTCTCCAGCTCTTTGCTGCTATTCATAAAGACCGGGATTTCGGCGGTTCTGGCTGTAGTGACGATTGTCTCTATCCATTCCCGCTTTGGCTTTACTTTGTCCCGCCTATTTCCGGTCTCGGCTCCGATGATGATCCAGTCCATGAAGTCTATGTCGCTTATGTCTATCTCCTCCAGGAGCGGCTCTATATTGATGAATTGGTTATGCTGCTTCCTGGGGAGGAATACTATCTGATCAAGGTCAGCGCTCCTGGTGACGGTCGTCCCGTACCAGAAATTCCTGGAGCGGGGGAGTAGCCCTATGGAGCTCATTTGTTCGTATCTTTGCGGGTACCTTGTCATGAAAAGGTAATTGTGCCATGGTGCTGCTTCACAGGCCCTGAATACTTCCCCTATCCAGGTATCCGGGATCCAAGGTCCGAACAGATCCCCCAAGCTGCAAACGAAAATGTTCGCTGGTTTCTTCTTTTGTGCCGGCATTGGCAGGCGGTACCTGTGCATTATAGGTTCAAATCCCACCGGGTCCGGTATAACCTTGCCTACCTGGTTTTTAAATGGGTTATCCAGGATATAAAGTCCGTTTTCATCCTTCCGGAGCTGGCTGGATCCTTTGTTGATCCTCACGTCTCCGGAGAAGCGCTTTGCTTGTTTCGCTGCGTAGCAGTATGGGCAGCCATGCCGGCAGCCGGTGACCGGGTTCCAGGTGAAGTTACGCCACTCGATCTGTGATATGTTCATCATCTGTTTATTCCTCCCTTCCTGGTATTAGTCGGTGATAGGTAAAAGGTAATAGGTAATAGGTAATAGGTTAAAGGTAATAGGCCCGGCTTGTACTGTGCTTTTCTCATACTTGTATGAGACTAATCTGGTGCTTTTTGGAGGTCCTTGATTTTGTTTGGTTTTCAATAGGCGTCGGTATTCTGTCCTTATGTTGCTGCTTTGCGATAGCTGCAGCTTCTTTTCTTATTGTCTCAGCTTCCTCCGGTGTCCTGGCTGTGATCAGGATGGTGATTACTCCAGGCTTTAGTTCTCGTGCTACATGGATCGGCGTTTCGTCCTCGTCAATCGTGATTATGTACCTTACCTTTGGCTGCTTTGTGATAGCTGATTGAAAGCTTACTACTTTAGTCATGTCTTTTACCCCCTATATCAATTTATGTGGTTGGGTCGTCCTCTTAAGGTATGTTTGCCTGCTCCTGGTTGATTATCCACCCGCGCCGCGTGGAGGCGGCAGGCTCTGCGGGCATGGCACCTGGCGGTGCCATTTGTGGTTGGGTTGTCTGTTGATCCGGTTTTCTTTTTCCTGCTGGCTTCCGGTACTGACTTTAAGTTAGTTATAAATTGAACTATGGGAGCGGATCTGGTACTGTGTCGCCTTAAATGCTGCTGTATCAAAGCGGCTGCTTTTTACAGCCTTCCAACGGATCTTGAAAACATCAACAACCATTTCATCAACTCCTCTGGCGCTCATCTCAGCTTTAATCGCATCCTGAATACTATTTATCTCCGCCTGAAGCTCTTCCGCCATTGCCTGAAGTTCTTTAAGTTCTCTAACTTTGCTTACTAATTCGATTGTACTCATGTGATCACTCCCTTTAATTATTTCTGTTTATAATATAAACGATATTGTTTATAGTGTCAATGACTAATTTAACGATTCTCAATAAAATAGAAATATTATCGTTGATTTATTAAATAAATTCGTTTATAATGAGAATATTGAAAGGAGTGGTTGTATGTCAGTGTCTGAACAGCTGAAAATTCTATGTGTAAAGCTTGGAATAAGTGTCTCCGAACTTGGAAGGATATCCGGGAAAAGTCCACAAGCTTTCAGCCAGAAGATGAAGCGGGAAAGTTTCACTGTAGACGAATTAAAGAAAATTGCCGAAGCAGCCGGATGTAAATACGAGGGCTCTTTTATACTGCCATCTGGCGAGAAGGTAACATACTAAAAAAAAGGAGGTTGCCAAAATGTCCAATAATGAGATATACAAGTGCATAGCCTGTGGCAAACACTTCTCCGTGACTATATCAAATGCAGGATATCCCGGCGGGAAAGAACGAGAAAGCATAAATTGTCCCTGGTGTGGTGCTGAAAACGGCAGCGAGGTAACAAGCGGCATTATTACCACCCAGAAAGTAATTTCGGAGGACGGTGATAATCAATGACTTTATATGAAAAAATCGACCGCTACAAACTGGCCATTGATGAAAAGCGTCCTTTTGAAGGTCATTTGCTTCATGAAATTAAAAACTACTACCGGATAGGCCTTACATGGTCCAGCAACGCTCTTGAAGGGAACACTCTCACTTTAAGTGAAACGAAGATCCTTCTGGAAGACGGACTGACTGTTGGAGGGAAGCCTCTTCGGGATACATTCGAAGCTCTGGGGCATGCAAAGGCTTATGACTTCATGTTTACATTGCTTAATAGTTACCAAATAACCGAAGAAGACGCCCTTACAATGCACCGGATGTTCTATACAGGTATCGATGTCGAGGCAGCGGGGAAATACCGCGATCGCCCGGTCTTTATAACCGGATCAAAATATGAAGTATGCCCAGTAGAACGGATAGAAGAGGAAATGAAAAAGCTGTTCCAGTGGGCATGCTCCGCGCGTAACAAATACCATCCGATCCAATTTGCCGCCCAGCTGCATAAGCGGTTTGTATTTATTCATCCTTTCATAGATGGAAATGGGAGAGTTGCTCGGTTGCTAATGAATACGGCGCTTATTCAAGACGGTTATATGCTGGCCATAATTCCGCCAGTCTTGCGACATGAGTATATTAGCTTACTGGAGCGGGCTCATGAAGATGATCAACCTTTTATGGACTTTATTGCCGAACGCGTTCTTGAGTCTGAAAAGGAAATCATGAGGTTATTGAATATTCCTTTTCCTCATCTGTCCTAAAATAAGAGCGGTATCCGTCCATTAAGATTCCGCTCAAAATATACCCTGTGGTAATACTTAAGCCATTCCGCGTTTATATGAAAAAGAGAGCCTCTACCGGGATAAAGTCCTGGAGGCTCTCTTTGTGTTTCTGGTGTAGCTTTGATGTCATTGTCCTATTGTATGACATGGAAGAGCTATGGCCGCTAATATTCACTTGGGAAGAGGATTGTTGTCGCAGATCTATCCCATTCGGTAATAATCCAGATCTTTCCCTTGCTGGTCTCATATGCGGCCAGTATCCGCTCGCCTGTCCTGGCTGCCATATCATTCAGATCTTTATCCTCTTGACAAAGGTCTCCCCAGTCATATTTCCGGTACCGGTTAAAGGCTGCTATGACTTCTTGAGCAAATGCCGGGTTTTCCTTCATTTCATCAGCTACACCTTTTATTGCGAGTATCGTTCCATATTCCATGGGGTTTCTCCGCTTGCTTTAGTTTGTATTCATGTTAATACGATCAGCTCACCTGGTTAAGGCATACCAGGTGGGTAAATTCAGGACCAGCTCCAAATACGTTGGCGTATTTAATAACGTTCAGCGGATGAGGAGGTGGTTATCCTGATCATTGCTATTAATTACACCGTGGAATACGACGAGGCCCGCAAGGTTTATAAGATCCGGAATAAAGATGCTCCATTTTGCCCGGACTGCGGCCAGCTGCTCTCCGGATATGATACAAGAGCTCGCCATGTCGTTGATAGTTCGGGCCAGATCTGCTGGTACCGACTGCGCCGGTTAAAGTGTCTATGTTGCGATAAACTGCATCTTGAGCTTCCGGATTTTATGGCTCCTAAAAAGCATTATGAAGCCAGGCTTATAGAAGATGTTATGGCTGGCCGATCGGATTCTTGCCCGGCTGATGATTCGACAATCCGAAGATGGAAAAAAGGAAAATACCCACCCAGTTTGCCTTAATAACCCGGAGCTTCTGTAGTATTTTTGTAGACAAGCCAGTTGAAAGGAGTGATAAACCATTGGAAACAGAATTTTTAAAAAAATAGTTGTCTCATTCGGTATAGCTTTAGCTTTGTTTGTAGCCGCAGCAATCGGTTACAATTTTAACGATGCGAGCTTGTCCTTACCTGGAGACTCTGTGAAGACATTCTCCGATGTAGATGTATCATCGAATAACAGTGGCGCCCCTGGTATGATCACAATCCCAGGTTACAAGCATATCACTATGAAAGCAGGCCAGAAGGTTCAGAAGGTAGAGCTCGGTAATCCAAAACAAAATAACTGTTATATGTCAATTGCTATTAAGCTCCCAGATGGGACGCAGCTTTATGAGTCAGGTTTGCTTGAACCCGGACAGGTCCTTACCTCTATTGAAATCTCCCGAGAGCTAAAATCCGGGATTTATGAAGGGGCAATCCTGAGCTATTCATGCTATGACATGGAGGAAATAAAAGAGCTAAATGGTGCTGTAACTATTTTTGATTTGGAGGTTATGCCATGAATAAAAGAGTTTTGCCTGTATTAATAGCCATCATCCTGGTGTGCAGTGTTATGCCAATAGAAGCACTTGCAAGCCAGACATCTGGAAGTATGACCGTTTCCTATACCTATACTTTCACACCTGATTATACAATAAATATCCCCGCTTCAATCTCTATCAATGATAGCGAAGTTATTACATTCACGGCTGAAAAAATGGATATTGGATCTGATAAGGAAGTCCATATTAAAATCGACGGTGAAGCTACATATGAAAACGGCGGAAATTTTTATCTTTATAAAGATAAAGGGACAGAAAACGAGTCAAAAATACCTTGCTCTATTTTGCGCTCAAATCCATCTGGAAGTATTGGATGGACTAAAATTAACGGCTTGAGCAACGAGGATGTAGCTTGGTTTAGAGATGGTGATACAAATGTGAGAGGTTACGGAGCTCTTAAATTTATACCAAATGTCCCCAGCGGCTCTCCCTATGGAACATATACAGGAACGGTCTATTTTAAGATTGAGCTCATTGATAAAAGCTAATTAATTCATAAAAGCATGTTAGTAGTAGAACCCTGGAAAAACCAGGGTTTTTGTTTTCTTGCTTACTCTATAAAATATATTTTAGGCGCGTATTTCCCCTTTATTTTGAATTTTAACTCCAACATGGGTATTTCTTACCTACTTTAAATTCGCTCCGTACAAGTCAAATCTGGCCGTTTCTCGCCTGCATTTTTGATATGGACATGTCCGTCCAAACAAGTAAAGCAAAAGAGCGGATTTTATTCCGCCCTTTTGCTTTTTAAGGCTAAGCCTAATACGGCTCTTTGAAGATTTGACTAATACGAGGCATTGCTTTCTCGATGATAGGATCCTCAAATGGTCTTGGAGCCATTCTATCGGTTCCCTCTTCGAGATATGGAGCATACTTTACTTCAGTAGTAATTGCCGGTTTTATTGTTACGGTCTTGCCTATTCGCTCGGATGCAGATTGCGGTCTCCAACTTAAGCGCAGGTTTCCACTGCGATTTGCAGGCGGTTCACCTGGTGCTGAAGCTCTGTATAATTGCCCACCTCGCAATTTATGGCCATAATCTTTAAGCAAGCTCTTTGTTTGCTTTGTCATCCTGCTGCCATATGTGCCAGGCTTCTTATAAACCTTACCGGAACGCTCTCCTCGAAGGACAGTTAAAGCTGAATTCCGGAGCTCGTTGGCTGCACGAAACGCTCTTGATTTGGCTTGATAAGTTATTTCCTCCACAATCTCATTAACAGCGCCCTCTAAATCAATCTTCAAGCTTCAGCCACTCCTTTCACCGGCATATTTGCAAAAATGCGGGCCAGTCTTTCTGCCAGCTCGTCTCCGATGTCGTCAGTCATTTCGCGGATATAAGCCTTCAGTATGGCCACCACTTTGTTTTCATCGGTGTTGTCTCCGCCGCCTTCAATCGTGAATTTAGGCTCTGCTTTGACTTCCACCTTGATGGTGATATTCTGGTCGGCTCTTCCGGTTGCAGAGGCTACCGGGATCTCGTCGGGTTCATCGCCTACTATTCCGCCGTCTTCATAGGCTCTTACTCCGAGAAGTTCACCGGTCCGCTGCCATAAGTCGAGGCCTCTTTGTCTCTTGCTTGGGCTTAACGGGATAATTCCTTCAGCTCCATCCTCGGCCACTATGCCCATGTGCGGTTTTGTTATAATGCCGCCGTATGCATGCTCAAGGATACTGCCTTTGCCTTTGCTGGTTGTCAGGCCGGTTTCTTTCGATCCTTTTTGGCCCAGGCCTCCGAGCCAGTCTTTGAAGCTCTGCCACTTGTCGCCGATCCACTCGCCGATGCCGCCGAGCTTATCGCCTACCCATTCCCATGCCTTGGTTGCTCCGTTTTTGATGGGTTCCCATACGTTATTTGAGAACCAGTCGGATACTCCGGACCAGGCTTCGCTTATGGCGTTCTTTGCAGCTGTGAACTGATCTCCCAGCCATGCCCCTGCTGTCTGCGCTGCGCTTTTCACCGGCTGCCATACCGTTTCATCAAACCATGTGCTTACGGTTCCCCATGTCTCGCTTACCCAGTTCTTGGCCTCGCTCCATCTTTCGCCTATCCACTGGCCTGCCGCCTGGGCTCCTGTTTTGACCGGGGTCCATATACTCTCTTCAAACCATGTTGAAAAGTCGGACCAGCGCTCGCCTATCCATGTTCTTGCCTCGTTCCAGCGGTCGCTTACCCATTGGCCTGCTGTCTGTGCTGCATTGCTTACCGGGGTCCATATGGATTCATCAAACCATGATGAAAAATCAGACCATCTGTCTCCGATCCATGTCCTGGCCTCATCCCATCTTTGGCCGACCCATTCACCTGCAGCTTGCGCTGCGTCTTTTACTGGGGTCCACACGCTCTCATCAAACCATGCGGAGAAATCGCTCCATTTCTCGCCTACCCAGTCTCTGACTTCACTCCATGCGCCGGCTGCTATGTTTATGGCCGATATTCCGACGTCTTTTACCGGAGTCCATACCGAAGTGTCAAACCAGTTACTGAAGTCGCTCCATTTGTTGCTGATCCAGTCTCCGGCCGCATTCCACTTCTCGGCTACCCAGGATCCAGCGTTTGAAGCTCCGGTCTTGATGGAGTCCCATGTGTTACTTGCCCACTGCTTGGTATTCTCCCAGAACTTTGTTAATGCGCCGTCTTTGTCTGTGGCATCTGATAGGGCCTTACCAGCTTTATCTCCGCTGAAAAGTGCGGCCACTCCACCGATTCCAGCTCCTATAAGCGCTCCTGGTGCCGCTCCCACACCTCCAAATAAAGCGCCGATGCCTGCGCCTATGGCTGCACCTGTTCCGACCATACCTGCTTTGGTTCCTGCGGTTACATATTCATCTTTAGCAGCTTTGCTATTGCCGGCCTTACTTGCTTTTATTCCCTGGTAAACATCAATACCAGCTGATCCAAGTCCAAGAATGCCGCCGATTATTCCAGCAATCGATGCACCTCCGACCGCTGCAGCTCCGCCTATAGTTGCAGCTCCACTACCAAGCGCATAGCCTGTATTTGCAAGTCCTGCTGTTACTGCACTTCCAGTGGTCCCCATTACTACGCTTGCTCCTTTGCCTGCCGGTGCATATACCGTGTATGCTTTTCCTGCAGCGGCAGCGGCTCCTGGTAACGCCAATGTAGGAGTTCCTCCTGGCAATTGCGGGGTTCCACCTCCGCCGGGTAACCTTGGCATGTTTGGTACTGGATTAGGATATACATTTGGCAAATTCCCATTATTAATCGTTGGTCCATTTACATAAACTACGGATGCCGTTACTGTCATGGTGTTGGTTATGAAATGGTCCGGAAACGGTGAAGATGTCGTTGTAGGCATTCCATCTTTGCTGCCTTTACCAAAGAGGTTAATTAATCCTTTGCCGCCTTTACCTAATAGCTTGAAAATTCCGAGTTTTTGAAACGCCAGTGCTATTGCTCCGGCCGACAGCCAGGATGTGCTTGTTGGTTCCTCTCCTCCTGGGAGCAGCGTTCCCGCGTCCTTGAATACGCCCTTTATGGCGTTCAGGATTGCCTCGCCTACCTTCTTGCCATCAAATCCTCGTGTGAAACCTTCAGCGAATGAAGCTCCTATGCTGGTCCCATCCTCTACGGCGCCTTTGGCGTCAATTCCGAGTATGGCCAGCAATCCTGCAGAGAGTGCAGTTCCTATTCCTTCGCCGATTTTTTCGGCTTTGTCTGCAAGCCAGGCCTTACCGGTTGAATTCCACCATTCATAGAACGGCTGCGCTATGATCTTGTCCCAGGCTATCTTCAGCTTTTCTCCGAAGGTTTTCGCGTCTTTCCACTCCTGGGAGTTAACCATGCGCTGTATGCTGTTTCTTAAGTCGTCCACTCTGGCCATTACCCATTTGGAGATGTTTGCTCCGGCTTTCTTCCAGGCCTCTCCCCATTCAGCTATGATGTCCTGGTTCTCGTCTATCCAGGTTGTGAGCTTTTCAAGTCCTGGCTTTACGCCTTCCCACAGACCTTGTCCCCAGGGCCTCAAAAGTGAGTTTTGGAGAGTGTCTTTAAGGGTTGATAACATACCCTTTGCGGTCCTGGATTGGTTGGCCATCATTCCACCGAAGCGCTTTTCCATGCCTCGTAACAATGCATCGATAACTTTTGCCGCTTCTATGCTCTCTTTACCGATGTTCGCTATCTGCTCTCCGGTGAGGCCGAGCTCTTCCTGCAGGATCTGGTTAGCCGGTACGCCGAGTTCCTGGAGCTGTAAAAGCTCCTCTGCTTGTGCTCGCCCTTTGGCCCGCATCTGGCCGAGGGCTCTTGTGATTCTGTCTATTCCTTCAGAACCTGCTCCCAAGCCGCTGGCCGTGTCGCCTATGGTCTTCAGCATATCCAGCACCTTGTCGGCCTCAAATCCGAAGGCCATTAAGAGTTTGCTGCTGTTGATCAGTTCCGGAAATTCGAACGGTGTTTTATTCGCAAACTCTGACGCTTCCTTCAGGAACTGCTGGGCCTTCTCGGCGCTTTTTAGCATGGTTTCAAACGCTATCTGTGTCTGCTCAAAATCCGCGGCTATATCCATCGGCTTGTAAATGCCGGCAAATGCACCGGTCGCGCCGAGTATGGCACCTTGTATGGAGGTTGCGAAGTTCCATAGGCTTCTTAACGGTGCCGTGGCCAGGTCGATTACTTTCATCGTAAAGCTGAACGTCTTACCCGCTATGCTGCGCGCTTTTGATGAAACTTTACCGACAATGCTTGATGCTCTATCCAGCGCATCAAGAACGATCTGGTATTTCGTTTTATTCATCTGCTCCAGCCGCTCCTGGGTCCTTTGACTTGCTTTATCAAAGGCATTCAGCTTATTTTTAGCCTGGGACACTCCGGGATCTGTGTTATCCTTGATGTTTATCGGTATCTCAATTCTATAAACCTCTGCCATTCTATTATCCTCCTTTCTGCAGTTTTTTAATTGATTGATTTTTAGGAGGGAGGAGCTCTTACACAGTAAAGGAAACAGCTGGCTAATGCACTTATAATGCCTTTTTCCCTTAGCTTTCCGCTTTTCACGTTATCCCATCCCTCCTTTCTGCTTATAGCTTCCCGGACTATTCCTCCGAATTGATTTCTGGCCTGCTTTCAGTCAAGCAATAGTCCAAAATATCGCATATCTGCTTTAATGCAGCGGTTATATATTCTTCGTTCATTGGACTGCCTATCTGAATGCTATTAATGAGCTTTATGGTTTCTTTCAGCTTGTCCATGGCCGTCTCATGTGGTGCCTTTTCAGCTGCCTTTCTTGCTGCAGCTATCCTTTCCTCTTGCTGCCGCTGTAGCTCCTGGCGTTGTTTTTGCTTTTCGATGTACTTAGCTCTTTCCTCATTTCTAACTTCTTCAGTAGGGAAAAACATCATCTTCACCTCCTTCCAAACTCTTCAGTTAGCTTTTTTGTTATTGCCTCCTGGAGTTTAGCTTTTATAAAAGCCTGGCTTTCCTCTTCAGGGAGCAACTCAATCCCGCCGATACCATATAAAATTACCGTCAGGTCCTTTACGCCCCTGTCTATGTCCTTATATACGGTCCTTCGGTCAATGTTAAATAATTTCATCAATTGTTTATCTGTCAAAGGACTACTTGAAAAATAGTAATATAACAACACATTGTAAATTCTGGCCTTTTCTTCTCTTATGGCTAAGCTCTTATATCTCTGCATTGCCTCCACAAGGATTTCCCTCTCTTCGGGGCTTGATTTTTTATATTTAAATCGATTCAAAGCTCGCCTGACAGCTTTATAACGATTCTTTATAGCCAGTATTGAACAATCTTCAAGCTCAATGAATTCTTGGACATTAACCTCCATGATCCCCCTCCTTTTTCTTATATAGGCTCAAGCCCGCTATCCCCCAATAGAACTATTAATTTTTCCGGATCAAGGTAGCTTGGCTGTTTATTGTTCCAGTTATAGGCCTTTCGTAATTCTCTTATAGCCTTTGAGCGCCGTAATTGGTTAAAAGCAGCATCTCTCGCTGAAATAACTGATCCGCGTTCCCATCCTAACTCCTGGGCAAGTGTCTCTATTGTCTTTTCATAATAGAAAATGCCATATATCACACACTGTTCCCGGGGAGGAAGCCTTTCTATTTCTTGTCTGACTATTATTTGCATATCATTTAGCTCACAATAGCTGTATGTATCTGCAGTAGGATCCTCAATCGTATCTCCCAAAGTTAACGATTCATCATCTGACAATGGTGTCTCAAGTGAAATAGTTTCTACCTGTTTCTTTCTGAACCCTAACTCCTCAAGACAAACATTTTGCACGCAATATCCCAAATATGAGGTAAATTTTAAGCCTTTTTCAGGTGTAAAATATTTCACCGCTTCTAAAACAACAAAATAGCCGCACTGCAGCAAATCATATGGTTCCACTAAACTTTTTTTGCATAGGGGGAAATAGTGTTGTATTAGCTTGTATAGTAGAGGTCTTACCGCCAAATATAATTTATTCAGGCTTTCTATATCTCCCTGGGCGGCCATGGTTGCCAACTCCTCGTTTGTCACTTGAAAAATCCCCCTCTCCGTGATAGAATATTAAAAAACATGTTAATATTTGGCTAAACGGAGCGGGAGCTGTTCTAAATGCTCTCGTTTTTATTTTTGCTTGTTAGCAACCATAGTTTTATCTCTCCTTATCTTCGGTAGAAGTCGAAATCTTCGGCTCTCTTAAAACCTGCAAGGGCATCTCTCTTACCTTTAATTTCTGGCGGCTTAGCCGCTGGCTGCTGATTATTTCCGTCAAAATTCTTGCTATTGGTTCCATTCACCGAGTCTCTGCAGAAAGAAAGGAAGTCTTCTCCATCATCGTATTTCTTTTCAGCCGGCACATGTTGTTTGGTGACAACCGTTTGTATTTCATCATCCCATCTTCCCTGATTTAACCAGGTAGTTGGGTTTGGTATAAATCTGCCATTTTCCCTTTGCCATTGATCTGTTAATTTTGCTTTGCCGATGGCCGTTAAAATTTTGTTATGAAGCTCTGCATCAGGCTTAATCTTAGTCCAGGCCGCCCATGCTGCTTTCTTGCCTACCTTCTTTGGATAAGCCGCCCAGAACTCGTCAAACCTTTTTTCAATCAGGGTCTTGGAGGGCTGTTCACAGGTTTCTTTTCCTGCTGCCGTTCCGGCCACTTTTACCCCTTCAACCGTTAGGCTCTCGCCTGATTGAATATCATTTGGTTCTGGGCTATAATCAGCGTCAGTCGAAGTAATTACTGTATTCTCTACTTTAGTGTTCTTTACTTTACTTTTCTTTACTTTACTTTGGGGATTAATGTTCACATTATCATTACTTGAATGGTGATTATTGTTGACAATAACTAAGTTTTTGTATGCATTAACTTCCTCATCATCTAAAAGCAAGTACGTTGAGTTAATTTGAACTCTTTGTCTTCTGTCTGCTGCCTTCAAATATCGCCTTTGTATACCGCGTGAAGTCAATACTTTATGCTTTTCATATATGGATTCATCAAAGATGCCCCATTTTAAGCAATCGTTTATGATTTCATTAATTACGTTAATGTCTACATTAACCCGCCTTGCAAATAGTAACTGTTCTTTCTCTGTCCATTCATAAAAGTAACTGTTTTTATAAATTTTCATGAACAGCCTGATCACTACTCCAAAGCCTACTAATCCGTATCTTGCTTCAATAAGGGCTATTTTGTCGTCCTGATCCATATCCACATCGAGAGGGAAGTAATCTAATCCTTCTTTTTGAGGTCGGGCCATACTTGCACCTCCAATCCTGGAGCTATTAATATGCTGTCCATTTCCCTACCTCCCGCTTGGCTGCTCTACAATAGTGAACAGCTCTTCAAATGGCAGGTTAAAGAAATCACATATTGCTTTAGCTGTTCTCGGGCTTGTCCCTTTTGCCTGTTCTACCCGAACAATAACAGAATGATTTACTCCAAGCTTTTTCGCCAGATCGGTTTTGCTCAATCCGCGCTTTACTCGCTCCGTCTTTAATAATTTTGTGTTCGCCACAATCATGACATTTAGACCTCCTTTACTTTAATAATGCCACATTTATAAGCACATATTATCACACTGCTTGTCTTTAGTCAACAGAATTTTGTTGACAAAAGTGTCATGTTGTATTATACTGAACACATTAAGGCACGTTTACACACAGAACGGAGGATGTCAATGATAGATAAAATACTCCTAAAGCTTCGTGAAGAAATGGGAATATCACAAGAAATGGCTGCAAAAAGTTTGAATGTTTCCCGCTCCGCTCTTGGATATTATGAAAGGGGTGAGCGCCAACCTGATGCTTCTTTTATTATCAAAGCTGCAGATTTTTTTGGTGTTACTGCTGACTATCTCCTGGGTAGATCTGACTATCGTTCAGTAGAAAATCAGGCAATAGCAAATAAATTTGAACTTCCCTTATCTGATAAGGCAATCTCTTTTTTGAAGTCTGTTTCGCCTGAGCTTCTGCCTACCCTTGACTTGTTGCTCTCGGATCCAAACTTCGAGAACTTTCTGCTTGAAGTAATGACTTATATATATTCCTTGAAACATGGAGAAAGCTCGGAAAGTGTTGATATTATAAGCTATAAGCTAAACGAGGAAATAAACAAGGCCGGCAGCTCCTATACTCCTTCGGAAATCACAAAAATCATAAGTAGACTGCTTCCACGTCTGCAGCAGGCAAAAGTAATCGAAGCATTGGAGCGGCTTATTAATTCCATGGTAGAGCATGACAAGAGAGACTAATATATAAATCCTAAATAAAAAAGTCCCGGCCTTAAGCAGCTGGGATTTTATGAAAGGAGGAGAAGTTATGGCTTCTATAAATGTTAACTGCGCATGTGGCAATCAATTTGTTACAGAAGAACCTACAGCTGATTCCGGGTTTACTGTCGAATGCCCTACTTGCGGTGCTCGGATCCGAATAAAGCCTCCGGGAATTTCCCACAAACAGTTCAAAGCAGCTACAGCTCCATCTGCAGAGGAACGAATAGCCAACCGCATAAGAAAGTACGAAACAATATCAGGTATCCTTTGGTTGATAATCGGGGCAGTACAGCTGGTCCTTGTGTGGACTGCAGCTGCCGGTGTATGGAATATCATCAATGCGATTATGAGGCTGCGCTCTGTAAAGAGTATATACGCTGGCAACCCTGCGATTGTGCCCTGGTATGACAGCCGGCGCAATTGGTTAATTGCTTTCGCAATCGTAAACCTTGTCCTGGGAGGTGTGATTGGTGTCTTCCTGGTCGCATTCGATTGGTGGATGAGAGACTATGTTTTGAGGAATAGGGCAGTATTTGAAGGGTCCCCCTCTCAATCGGCTTGATTAGAATTGACGTGATGATATGCTACTGACTTTTTCGGAAAGGAGGCGGTTTGTTGCCGGTTTACAAAGATGAAGAGAGAAAAACGTGGTATGTCTGGTTCCGCTACAAAGACTGGGCCGGCGTTGTGCGTCAGCACAAGAAGAGAGGCTTTCAGAAGAGATCTGAAGCTGTCCAGTACGAGCGAGACTTTCTAAAAAAGCAAAGTGGCAGCTGTGATATGAGCTTCGGCTCTATGGTGGAGCTTTACATGGAAGATTGTAAATCGCGGCTCCGCTCCACGACATACGAAAGTAAGAAGTACCTCATTGAGTCAAAAATACTTCCAACTTTTAAAGATTTACCTGTCAATGCTATAACAGCTGCTACGGTGCGCAAATGGCAGAATGAGCTCCTGGATGATGATGCCGAGTATTCTCCAACATATCTTAAAACGATAAATAACCAGCTGTCGGCCATTTTCAATTTTGCCAAGCGCTATTATGGACTGAGTACCAATCCTGCAGCTGTCGCAGGATCCATCGGTAAAAAGAACGCCGAGGCTATGCAGTTCTGGACAAAGGATGAATTCCAGCTTTTTATTGAAGCTGTTTCAGATAAGCCTGCGTCATATGCTATTTTTAACACCTTATTCTGGACCGGTATGCGCTCCGGAGAGCTCCTGGCCCTTACTCTGAATGATATAAATTTCGAAGCTAAAACGATAAGCATAACAAAGAGCTACGCCAGGATCGGAGGAGAAGATGTGATCTCTCCTCCAAAAACTCCAAAGAGCCGCCGGGTAATAACTGTACCGGATTTTCTCCTGGATATCCTAAAGGATTACGCAGGCCGCCTGGTGGACTATGAGCCTTCGGACCGCCTTTTTGAATATACAAAGCACTACCTTCAAAGCGAAATGGACCGCGGGTGTAAGAAATCAGGGGTAAAAAAGATACGTGTTCATGACATCCGCCATTCCCACGCATCCTTATTGATTGAACTGGGTTTTTCCCCGCTGCTTATATCAGAGCGTCTTGGCCATGAGAATGTGGAGACCACTCTGGAAATATACGCCCATTTATACCCTAATAAGCACGGGGAAGTTTCCAGTAAACTAAACGAACTATTTACCCCTAAAATTTGCCAAAAAACAGACAAAAATCCGGGCATTTCAGAATAATGCTTCCAAATTGCTACCACGGACAAAAATTAAGCCTCTGAAACCCTTTATTTTACTGGGTTCAGAGGCGTTTTAACGTCTATTCCCATTCTATAGTGGCCGGTGGCTTGGATGTGATATCATACACCACCCTGTTTACCTCATATACTTCATTTATTATCTGCCTCGATATCCTGTCCAATACATCATAAGGCAGTCTCGCCCAATCTGCAGTCATCCCGTCACTGCTGGTCACTGCCCTCAAGACTATAGTCTCACTATATGTCCTATCATCACCCATGACACCGACAGAATGAATATCCGGTAGCACTGCAAAAGCTTGCCATAAGCTGTT
Source organism: Calorimonas adulescens (assembly GCF_008274215.1). Taxonomy (NCBI): domain Bacteria; kingdom Bacillati; phylum Bacillota; class Clostridia; order Thermoanaerobacterales; family Thermoanaerobacteraceae; genus Calorimonas; species Calorimonas adulescens. The sequence continues at coordinate 113,979 of NZ_VTPS01000002.1, forward strand.
ATACAGGCCCGCTTTCTTTATTTCTCTTGTCACTATATAGTCGGCTCGTCTCAATATGTCCAGTCTTTCTTCCGTCACCTCGCCAAGTATGCGTATGGCCAGGCCAGGCCCTGGGAATGGATGCCTCATTAAAATCTCATCCGGTATACCTAGTTCTTTCCCAACCTGCCTCACCTCATCCTTAAACAGATATCTCAGTGGTTCAATAAGCTTAAAATTCATATCCTCTGGAAGCCCGCCAACATTATGATGACTCTTTATAGTGGATGCCATTTCATCTCCACTCTCTATGACATCAGGATAAAGTGTACCCTGCACAAGAAACTCAACCTTATCATACTTTTTTGCTTCTCTATCAAAAACCCTTATAAATGTATTGCCAATTGCCTTTCTCTTTTCTTCAGGATCTGTCACGCCTTTTAAAGCAGATAAAAACGTCTCCTGTTCATCTACCCTCCTTATATCCATTTCAAATTCTTCTTTAAGCAGCTTCTCTACGTCCTCTGCCTCATTGAGCCTCAAGAGCCCATTATCTACAAGGATACAATGCAGCTTATCACCAATGGCCCTGTGTACCAGCACAGCTGCAACAGTTGAATCCACACCGCCGGATATGGCACATATAGCATCACTGTCCCCTACCTCTTTGCGGATATCCTTTATCGTTTGCTCTACCAGTGAATCCATTGTCCAGTCAGCATGAAGCCCTGATATAATAAACAGAAAATTCCTGATTATATCCATTCCCTTTGCTGTATGTTCAACCTCAGGGTGGAACTGCACTGCATAAAGCTTATTCTCAATATCTCCCATTGCTGCTACAGGACAGTTGGGCGTAGATGCAATTACCTTAAACCCATCTGGCAGGCTAGTAATTGAATCTGTATGACTCATCCATGCCGACGTCACCCTGTCTATACCTCGAAAAAGAGGAGAGGTATTGTCAACCGTAAGCTCTGCTCTTCCATATTCTCTTACCTGCGCCATCGATACCTTGCCGCCTAACAATTGAGCCATTAACTGAGCTCCGTAACATATCCCAAGAACTGGAACTCCCAGGGCAAAAATACGCTTATCACATTGTGGTGCATCCTTGGTATACACACTCGCAGGTCCCCCGGACAGCACAATTGCAGACGGATTCATTGCCTTTATCTCCTCTGCAGATTTCTTGGAGCTTATTATCTCACAATATACATTACATTCCCGTATCCTTCGGGCTATAAGCTGGGTATATTGCCCCCCAAAATTCAATATTAATACCTTTTCAGCCTTCATCATGCCTCACTCCATTCCACACTATAGTTTGGCGCTTCCCTTGTTATGATAACATCGTGAGGATGACTCTCCTTAAGCCCTGCCACAGTAATTTTGATAAACTTACCCTCTTTTCTTAAGGTCTCGATATCTTTAGTGCCGCAGTACCCCATACCCGAGCGGAGACCGCCTACCATTTGAAATATTATATCCTTTAGTGGTCCCTTGTAGGGTACCCTGCCCTCTATGCCTTCAGGTACATACTTATTTGCTTCTTCTTGAAAATATCTGTCACTGCTGCCGGATTGCATGGCAGACAGAGAACCCATGCCTCTATAGGTCTTGAATCTTCTTCCCTGGTATATCTCTACTTGTCCAGGACTCTCTTCCGCTCCCGCAAACAAGCTCCCAATCATCACAACCCTTGCCCCAGCAGCAATAGCCTTTGTTATATCACCCGAATATTTTATACCGCCATCCGCAATTACTGATATTCCATACTTGTCAGCCTCTTCAGCACACTCCATTATTGCTGTAATTTGCGGCACACCCACGCCTGCCACTACCCTTGTTGTACAGATAGAGCCTGGCCCAATGCCGACCTTTACCGCATCAGCTCCAGCCTCAATCAGGTCTTTTGTACCCTCTGCTGTAGCGACATTTCCTGCAATTAACTCAATCTCAGGAAACAACTCTTTTATCTTTCTTACCGTCTCAATAACCCTACTCGAGTGACCATGAGCTGTATCAACGACAATAACATCCACATGGGCATCATGAAGTGCTTTCACCCTATCAATGGTATCTTTTCCAGTACCTACTGCCGCACCGGCAAGCAGTCTTCCTCTTCTATCCTTAGCAGAGTTTGGATATTGTATGGTTTTCTCTATATCTTTAATGGTAATTAACCCTCTTAAATACCCCTCACTGTCCACCAGTGGGAGCTTTTCAATCTTATGCTGTTTTAAAATCTTTTGGGCTTCATCTAAAGTCGTCCCAACTGGTGCTGTTACTAAGTTTTCCTTTGTCATCACCTCTCCTATAGTCTTTAAATAATTATTTTCAAACCTGATATCCCTGTTTGTAATTATACCCACTAATTTCCCCTTGACAGTCACAGGAACACCGGAGATATGGTATCTTTCCATAACCTCCAGCACATCGCTTATAGTATTGTCCGGAGAAAGAGATATAGGGTCTACTATTACACCGTTCTCAGAACGTTTTACCCTGTCTACCTCCATTGCCTGCCTCTCAATGCTCATATTCTTGTGGATTATGCCTATCCCGCCTTCCCTGGCCATGGCAATAGCTAATTCTGCCTCAGTGACGGTGTCCATTGCAGCACTCATAATAGGTATATTCAGCTTTATCCTCTCTGTTAACTTTGTGCTTAAATTTACATCTTTTGGTAAAATCTCAGATCTGGCTGGAATGAGAAGCACATCATCAAATGTAAGTCCCTCATTCATTACTTTTTTATCCATTCTTTCACCTCATAATAAAAATGATAGGGCTAACCCTATCTACCTAATAAAGGGTTCACCCATAGTTGGAGATTTACGGTCATCCAGTAGATACTCCCGAACCATATTATCAGGATTATACGGAGAACACTTAAGTTTGTAAACAATATATCAGATTTTTGTATATGATGTCAATAGATATAAAAAGGCAGGGACTAAATTTAATCCCTGCCTTTTCATATCTTAATTTAGTAATCCATGTCTGGGTTCGGCATAGCAGGTGTAGGCGGATTCTTTTCAGGTTTTTCCACGACAAGGGCCTCAGTTGTAAGTATCATTGATGCAATACTTGCAGCATTCTGTAGAGCAGAACGTGTAACCTTGGTCGGGTCAATAATACCCGCAGCTATCATATCAGTGAACTCTTCCTTGTACGCATCATATCCATACCCAGGCTGACTATTCTTAATCTTTTCAACTATAACAGAGCCCTCAACACCTGCATTAAAGGCAATCTGTCTTAAGGGTTCCTCAAGTGCCCTCTTAACAATCATTGCACCTGTTTTTTCGTCGCCATCCAGCTTACCCATTATTTCATCCACCGCAGATACACAGTTTACCAATGCAACGCCGCCTCCAGGTACTATACCCTCTTCTACAGCAGCCCTTGTAGCTGATAATGCATCTTCAATGCGGTGTTTTCTTTCTTTTAGTTCTGTCTCAGTAGCAGCACCTGCTTGAATCACGGCAACGCCGCCTGACAGCTTAGCAAGCCTCTCCTGAAGTTTCTCTCTATCATAATCAGAAGTAGTTTCTTCTATTTGGACCTTAATCTGCTGAATCCTGTTCTTTATCTGCTCTTTACTGCCATAACCGTCTACTATTGTGGTGTTCTCTTTGTCAACCTTAACCTGTCTTGCCCTGCCAAGCAGACTTATGTCGGCCGTTTTAAGGTCATAACCCAACTCTTCGGATATAACCTGGCCACCAGTAAGTATGGCTATGTCCTGAAGCATTTCTTTTCTTCTGTCGCCAAAGCCAGGAGCCTTGACAGCAACACATGTAAATGTACCCCTGAGTTTGTTCACAACCAGTGTGGCTAACGCCTCACCTTCAACATCGTCAGCAATAATCAGGAGTTTCTTACCCTGCTGTACAACCTTCTCAAGCAGTGGTAAAATCTCCTGCACATTGGATAACTTCTTGTCAGTAATTAAAATGAGCGGTTCATCTAATGTGGCTTCCATCTTTTCCGTGTCTGTCACCATGTATGGGGATATGTAACCCCTGTCGAACTGCATACCTTCAACGACCTCAAGGTTGGTCTTAAGGGACTTTGACTCTTCTACTGTAATAACACCATCTTTCCCAACTTTATCCATTGCATCGGCTATAAGCTGCCCTATTTCATCATCAGCAGCAGAAATAGAAGCAACCTGTGCAATTGATTCCTTACTCTCTATAGTCTTTGAAATCTTTTTCAGTTCCTCAACCACGGCGTCTACAGCTTTAGCAATACCTCTTCTTAAAATCATTGGGTTTGCACCCGCAGCTACATTCTTTAGTCCCTCACGGACCATGGCCTGAGCCAGTACTGTCGCTGTTGTTGTACCATCACCTGCTACATCGTTGGTCTTGCTGGCAACCTCTTTTACAAGCTGAGCACCCTGATTTTCAAAGGGATCCTCCAGCTCTATCTCTCTTGCAATCGTAACACCATCATTTGTAATTGTAGGTGCACCATACTTTTTATCCAAAACCACATTACGTCCTCTTGGGCCCAGTGTAACCTTTACGGTGTCCGCTACCTTATTTACACCTCTCTCCAGAGCCTTACGGGCCTCTTCACCATATAAAATCTCTTTAGCAGCCATCCTTGATCCCTCCTCTTTATTCTATAATTGCCAGTATGTCATTCTGTCTTAAAATTAGGTATTCTTGATCGTCGAGTTTAACCTCAGTCCCTGCATATTTAGAATAAATAACCTTATCTCCTACTTTTACCTCCAGATCTACCTTTTTCCCATCAATGTACTCACCGCTTCCGACAGCCATTACCTCACCCTGCTGCGGTTTTTCTTTTGCGGTGCCAGGAAGAACTATACCACTTTTCGTAACCTCTTCTGCCTCTATAGGCTTTACTACAACCCTATCACCCAGTGGTTTGATATTCATATTTATCCCTCCTCCAGTATATTGTTAGCACTCATTAATGTTGAGTGCTAATCACATTATATATAATAAAAAATGAAGGATTGGATATCAAACATCATTATGGTCAGTATAACAAACTTATATCCATATTACTCCATATATCACAGGATTACTATTTTTTTCTTATAAAATTCAATTTATCTATTATTATAAAGAAACTATGGCCATCTTCTCTACAATATCAATAAAAACAAAAAAAGGATGTCAATCATCCTTAAAATATTTTTCTTATCAGTATTACCATAAGTAATAAGATAAAAATCCCATAGAAATCAAGAGACCGGGTATCTGTTTTAGAAATATCTGCCAAACCATTTTCCCCCAATGCCTCGTCACTTATGTCATCATTTAGCTTCTCATCAGCGCCATAGTTCTTATATATGTTATAATCCATTCTCTACACCACCTTGCTGATTATTGAATTTGTTCAACTCATCCTGTGCTTTTAATACACTCATGTATGTATAATATTGTTTAAATGTATCTACAGTTTTCTGTCTCTTCGGCTTTAGGAACGGCTTTATGGCATTTAAAAGATTAACCCTTGGGTCATTGTTTTCATTGGTCGTAGCATCCATTATCTTTTTCATGGTAACTAAAAGCCGCTGTTTTTCAGGATCCTCTAACATCTTTTGGATACTTTCCATCAAATCTTTAAGATTTAAATTATTGGGTAACACGTTCTGGTTTTCAGAACCCTCTGTGTTTTTTTCGTTATCTGGCAAAATCAGCACCTCCCTTTTTAGTTGATAGTCGCACATAGTTATGTAAGGGCCCATAGGGGCCCCATTCTTTATATGCAGCCTCCGGAGAGGAGAAGAAAGAGAAGGATAACTAACAGCTGATTCCAATTGCCACTGCCGAATAGTCCTCCGCTTGCACTGGTGTCACTCTTGCTAAAGAGGCCAATCCCTGGTGAAAATAACCAGACAAGGAACAATATTAAGAGTAAGTCTTCCCTGGAGAGCCCAAAAGCTCCTCCGCCCTTAACATCTGCCATAATAATCCTCCTTTCAGATATTGAAGATTAATAAGGGTTAGAATATTAATAGGAAAAGGAGAATAACTAATTGTCTTGGGTCATCAAATTCATCTTTATACATCCCGTATAGAAACAGGAGCAATAGCTGGTCTTGCGGGGTTACTTTTTGTGGTTTCATTGTGTTTTCTCCTTTTCTACTACATAATATGTAGTTGCAGTAGTTTTTGTTAATATAATTCGTCATTGGACTTTATAAGCAGTATCAAAATTAAAAGGCAGAGGATGTTCTTATCTAACGTCTCTCCAAACAGCAGAAATATCAAAAACAGCAGAAGGATATCCTCAGCCTCTACAAACTCTAGAAATGGCATAACATCAACTCCTTTCAACGTTCCTGCTACCATCATATGATTGACTGGTTCCATTGGTTACAGGCAAAATAAAAAAGCACACCCTTTTGAGGTATGCCAGCGTAAAAGTAAGGCCATGTAGGTTTGCCTGTATTAAAAAATAAGAAAATATACCACAGGTACAAATATGGCCGGCAGTAAATTGGCCACCTTTATCTTTGTTATTCCCAGTATATTCAGTGAAATTCCAAAGATAAGCAGTCCACCAACCGCTGTCATTTCATTTATCAGTACATCATTTACAAATGAACTCAAGAGACTGGACAGCAGTACAATAGTTCCCTGATAAATTAAAACAGATATTGAAGACAGGAGTACACCTGCACCAAAGGTAGAACTCAATATAATTGATGTAATACCATCAAGACCGGATTTGGTAATAAGTATAGTATTATCACCACTAAGGCCGCTCTGTATAGAACCTACTATAGCCATAGCACCAACGCAAAATATAAGTGTAGCTGTTACAAAACCCTCTGATACGCTGCCATAATGTTTCAATTTTTGTTCAAATCTCTGGCCTATATTGTTTAAAAATCCATCTATATCAATTATCTCACCCAGTACGCCACCCAGTGCTATGCTCAAAATCATAACGATTGAATTAGTAGATTTTAAAGCAAAAGACATGCCTAACATTGCAGTAACAAGCCCAATGCCCTTCATCACAGTATCACGCACCCTTTCGGGTATCCCTGTCTTTAAAAAAAGTCCAGCTATACTTCCTGCAGCTACAGCAAAAGAATTAATCAACACACCCAGCATCAAATACCCCCCCCTTTTCTGTTTCTATAATAGTAAAAAAGATACAACTGCGCAAATCCGGCCAGTTCTTTAAATCTTTCCCTGGCATACTCACCTATTTTTTTAAAGCTGATCTTTTGATGTATATATATCTCTGTCATAACCCTGTTTACCCATACATCTACAGGAAACGCTTCATATTTTTGTAATGAATAGAGCAGGATGCAGTCTGCAACCTTTTCGCCAATACCTTTAACTTTCATCAACTCAGATTTAGCGGCAAAATAGTCCATCTTTTTGAGCACAGACAGGTCCAAATCACCCCATGCAACCCGCTTTGCGGCATCACATATGTATTCAGCCCTAAAGCCGCAGCGACTCTCCTGAATTTCACAAACCTCCGCATCAGCCAGTACATCAGGAGATGGAAACGTATAATAGGTATCACCATTATACTCTATTGGTTTACCGTACATCCTAGACAGGTTCTCAATGATTCGTTTAATCTGCGGTATGCGGTTATTAGAAGAGACAATATATGAAATCAGGCATTCAAAGGGTTCCTGGTTTAATATGCGCAGGCCGTATCCATACTCCATAGCTTCCTTCATGTAGCCATCAAATTGCAGCCTCCTTTTGATTTCATTATAATCTCTTTCTAGATCAAAGTAGTATATAATATCATCCATATCCTCTTCTGTTACATTGTCAATCAAAATATCCCCATTTAATTTTTTAACCTTGATAACCTTATTCTTTACTACGCCAACAAAACCATCATCCTTACATTCCCAGCGAAAACATTGGCCACTTTCAAAAACCTGGTATGGTTCAAAATTATCGATATATTTTATAAGTATTCCATTATCGGTTCTTATGTAATTCATTTGACAAATGTTTCCCCCTTTTAGCAGCAATCATTAATGACATTGTTACAAATTACTAACATGACATATAGCATCCAGATGCAACATTAAAATGAGTCAATTAAGCTCACAAATTTTAGAGTATCCAGGGTGTCATTAGGTGCCAGGATGTTATTGACCTGCTGTTATGAATTTACTACCATGATTTATACTATCTATTGATAATAACATAAAAGACCTCATAAAAAAAGAGCCCATGTAGGGCTCATTTAAATCAATACCAGCCTTTAACCTTCATTGCTTCAGCAACCCTCTTAACAGAGAGCATATAAGCAGCAGTCCTAAGGTTTACATTGTGTTCTTTGCTAAGCTTATATACAGCATCAAAAGCATCTACCATCATAAGTTCCTCTTTTTGCGATACCTCTTCCTCTGTCCAGTAATACCCATACAGGTTCTGTACCCATTCAAAATAGGATACAGTGACACCGCCTGCGTTAGCAAGTATGTCAGGGATAACCACTACGTCTTTTTCTGTAAGTATCTCATCAGCCTCCGGAGTCGTCGGCCCATTAGCGCCTTCACCTATTATCCTTGCTTTTATCCTGTCTGCATTTTCAGATGTTATTACATTCTCCAGTGCTGCCGGTACAAGGATATCCACGTCAAGATACAGTATCTCATCTTTATCCATAGTGGTACTACCCGGGAATCCGTCAACATTCCTGTGTTCAGTGTTGTACTTTTCAAGAGCCTCTATATCAAGTCCATCCTTATTATATATAGTTACCCTGCTGTTAGAAACCGCAACAATCTTTGCCCCATACTGGCTGAGGAATTTAGCCGCAAAACTGCCTACATTCCCGAACCCCTGGACGGCAACCTTTGCCTTTTTCAGGTCTATTCCCATATTTTTAGCCGCTTCCCTGACTGTAATAGCAACTCCAAGCCCAGTAGCCGCAGTCCTGCCTTTAGACCCACCTATAGATAAAGGTTTGCCTGTAATAACTGCAGGAGAATCTTTTCTAACTATTTTATTGTATTCGTCAAGCATCCATGCCATTATCTGGCCATTCGTGTTCACATCAGGTGCAGGGACGTCAACCTGAGGACCAATAAAGTCTGCAATAGCACTTATGTAGCCTCTGGAAAGTCTCTCCAGTTCACCCTGTGACAGAGTTTTAGGGTCAACTATCACGCCACCCTTACCACCGCCATATGGAAGACCTAATAGCGAGGACTTAAATGTCATCCAGATAGAGAGTGCCTTTACCTCATCTGCGCTTACATTCTGATGGAATCTTATACCACCCTTTGTTGGCCCCAATGCCCTGTTGTGCTGGGAACGATATCCTGTAAACACTCTTACAGATCCATCGTCCATTTTAACAGGAATAGCCACCTCTAAAAACCTCTGCGGTTTTGATAGAATTTCATATACCGCCTCCTCAAGACCCAACCTGTCACAAGCCTCTTTCACCTGTTCTTTTGCTATTTCATACGGATTTAATACCTCTCCCATCCATATTCCTCCTTAAAATTTTTTCCAATATTATTTTAACACACTTAAAATATTAGGTAAATGACATTTTGCATAAGAAAATTTATATTTTGAACTTGATGCATAAATTTCAATACTTTTGCATAATGCAATTTAAAAGTCATAATGAAACGCTTTCATTCGGCTACTTATAATAGCATTTATTTTAATTTTTTGTTATAATTATAAAAAAGCTGAAGGGGGAATCAGCAGTGATAGAATATAGTTTAAAATATGGAAAGGAATATGTGAATATCAGTGTACCAGAAAAGTCAGACATTACTGTTCTTGAGCCGGAAGCCTCATCACCAATTCCTGACATCGAGAGTGCGCTTATCTATAGTATTAATAATCCAATTGAGTCCCCACCATTACCCAATCTTTTAAGTCCAACTGACAAAATAACCATTGTCATAAGTGATGCTACGCGAAGCTGGATCGGAATTAATAATATATTGCCGCCTCTTGTAAATAGTCTAAACTCTTCTGGCATAAAAGATGAAGATATCGTTATATTAGTTGCCCTTGGAACCCATAGATTTCAGACAGAAGAAGAAATTGCAAGTTTGGTGGGGAAAGAAATATATGGAAGGATAAATATAGTACAGCATGACTGTGATGATTACAGCAATTTGCAATATATAGGAACAACCAGTCTTGGCACAGAGGTAGAGGTTAATAAACTGCTTTTAAATAGAAAAGTCATAATTACCGGGGGAATTGTCCACCATGACATGGCAGGGTTTGGTGGAGGGCGAAAGTCTATACTTCCTGGGTGTGTCAGTCGAAAGACTATATTTCAAAACCATGTCCATACAATGAAACCTGATGGTCAGGGGATTGATCCAAGAGTCGGTACGGGAAAACTGGAAGATAATCCCTTAAATATGGATATGGTTGAGGCTATGAATATGGTAGCCCCCATTTTCCTCATCAATCTCGTTGTTGATGGTGACGGCAAAACAATCGGTATCTTCTGTGGCGACCCCTATGCGGCATGGTATGAAGGGTGCAAATTTGCCGACGACGCCTTTTCAATAAATATAGATAAACCATCTGACCTTACAATCGTTTCGTGCGGCGGTTATCCCAAGGATATAAATCTGTACCAGGCTACCAAGTCACTTTTCAATGCGGCAGCGGCTACTAAAGATGGGGGAAATATAGTATTTCTGGCGGAGTGTATAGAAGGCGGCGGCAGTGATAAATTTTATGGATGGGGCAAATATCTTCCTTTTGATAACCTTGAGAAAGAATTACGCAAACACTTTACTATAGAGGGCTATATATTTTACTATGCGGTTTATATAGCCCAAAAATACAGTGTTTATCTCATGTCAAAAGATCCGGATGAAACAGTAAAAGACATGGGGTTCATAACAGTGGACAATATAAACGATACGATTTGTAATATAGTCAATAAAAAGCCTATAAACAGCATATATATTATGCCTTATGGTTCCACAACCATACCCAAAATAACAGATAAATGATACCACCTTGAAAATAAAAAAGATACATGCTGCACCTTTATAAAAAATCTGGTATAGCTGTTGCTATACCAGATTTTTTATTGATACCTGTTCTCTTAACTCTTCTGCCTTATCTGTCTTTTCCCATGAGAGGTCAAGATCTGTCCTACCAAAATGGCCATAGGCTGCCGTCTGTCTGTAAATTGGTTTTCTTAAGTCAAGTTTATCTATAATTGCTGCTGGTCTGAGGTCAAAATTATTATTTATCAGTTCAATAATTTTATCATCCGGTATTCTTCCCGTGCCAAAGGTATCGACCCTTATGGATATTGGCCTGGCCACACCTATTGCATACGCCAGTTCCACCTCGCACTTATCTGCTATACCTGCAGCGACAATATTCTTAGCCACATATCTGGCCGCATAACTGGCTGACCTGTCTACCTTTGTGGGGTCTTTCCCGGAGAAGGCCCCGCCGCCATGTCTTGCATATCCACCATAGGTGTCTACAATAATCTTACGCCCGGTAAGTCCTGAGTCACCTTGAGGGCCACCCACGGTAAACCTGCCCGTTGGATTTATATAGTATTTTGTGTTATCGTCTAAGAACTCCGCCGGAATGACAGGTTTTATGACATATTCTATGATATCTTTTTCTATAGTATCATGGTCCACCTCTGGATGATGCTGTGCCGAAACCACAATAGTATCAACCCTCACTGGTTTATCACCATCATACTCAATGGTCACCTGAGTTTTGCCATCCGGCCTGAGATATGGAATAGTCCCATCCTTTCTAACCTCCGCCAATCTCTTCGCCAGCTTATTGGCAAAGGAAATTGGCATGGGCATGAGTTCCGGGGTCTCATTACATGCATAGCCAAACATCATCCCCTGGTCGCCTGCACCAATCAGATCATATGTACTGCCCGAATATCCCCTCTTCACTTCCAGAGACTGATTTACCCCCAATGCTATATCTGGTGACTGTTCATCAATTGATGTTATTATGGCACAGGTATCACCGTCAAATCCAAATTTTGCCCTTGTGTATCCAATCTCTCTTATTGTCTGGCGAGCTATCTTAGGTATATCAACATAACACTGGGTTGTTATCTCCCCCATAACCAGCACCAGCCCTGTTATAGTAGCCACTTCACAGGCAACTCTGGCATCGGGGTCTTGAGCTATAATCGCATCCAGCACAGCATCAGCTATCTGATCGCATATTTTATCCGGATGCCCTTCTGTAACTGACTCAGAAGTGAATAATTTTTTCATCTTTTTCCTCCTTTAAAATTACATAATAAAACCTCTTCCAAAAGAAGAGGCATATTTCCTTTTCCCCCATCTTTCAGAATTATCCATTCTGCAGGAATTAGCACCATGCAAAGCTGGTTGCCGGGTTTCACAGGGCCTGTCCCTCCGCCACTCTTGATAAGAGAATCTTATCTATTCAATTTACTATGTAATGATAGCATAAATTACTCTTTAAGTCAAACATAAACAATAAAAAGCCTCTGCAGGCTTTTGTATGGTGGAGGGAGATGGATTCGAACCATCGAAGGCCGCGCCAACAGATTTACAGTCTGCCCCCTTTAGCCACTTGGGTATCCCTCCACATTATTCAACTGGAGCTGGCGATAGGACTTGAACCTACAACCCGCTGATTACAAATCAGCTGCTCTGCCGATTGAGCTACGCCAGCATATATATGGTGGGCGCAACAGGGCTCGAACCTGTGACCCCCTGCTTGTAAGGCAGGTGCTCTCCCAGCTGAGCTATGTGCCCATACTACTGGTGACCCCGAGGGGATTCGAACCCCTGTTACCGCCGTGAAAGGGCGATGTCTTAACCACTTGACCACGGGGTCTCTCTTCACACTGGTCGGGGCGGCGGGACTTGAACCCACGGCCTCATGGTCCCAAACCACGCGCGCTACCAACTGCGCTACGCCCCGCTCACACGGCGTTCATATGACATTGTTTATTATACTTGCATTCCAGAATATGTACAATCATGAAATTTAGCCATATTTCATGATTATGTAGCATTAGCTTAATATATCTAATTAAAACTCATTAAATCTTCGTAAAACATTAAACTGAAATTTGTAACCTAATTGTAATATTAATTTAACCCTTTTTAAACTATCTATGGTTATAATAGTTATATGACAACAGTTTATGAGGTGATGGGATGAAATTCTACAAAAAAATTTATGCCATAATGGTCTCTGTATTATTATTGAATTCCTTTACATCCATAGTGTACGCAAGTGACTATCAAATTATCAATGAAAAGACTCAAAGTGAGGTGCTTTCCGAGGGTGTAACTCATACCACTATAGAAAGATTTACCACCTCTGGTTGGCTTGATATAAATATTCTTGAGGTGGAACTTAATAATAAGGATATAGACATCGATGCCTTATATGGGTCGGAAGGGTTGTCTCAGCCGTCCACTGTGTCTTCTATGGCCAGTGAAGCTGGCAGCGTAGCTGCTATAAACGGCGACTTCTTTGATACAAAATCTGGAAGCCCTATAGGTCAGATTGTATCAGATGGTGTACTTATTTCAGGCCCCCCAGATAAGAGTTTGTATGGTAAATTGAGCAGTTTTAATATCGACAGGGACGGGAACATCTTCTTTGAATATTGGACATATAACTTTAGCGTTTCCTTACCTGACGGTACCTCATTACCCATTGCGTCTTTTAATAAAGCCTCCAGTGGACAATATCTAAGCCTTTATGATTACCACTGGGGCAATACACCCGGAGCCAATGGTAATCCAAACCATACTGAGGTTATTGTCGACAAGGATGGAACAGTGCTGGATGTCAGGCCAAATCAGCCTTCAGTGAAAATCCCGGAAGGAGCGTATGCCCTGGTAAGTAATGGTGATACTTCTCAGCAGCTTTCAATGCTGGTTCCTGGAGATAAACTTGTGATTAACCTTGATACTACCCCTGAATACCACAATCTGAAACTGTCTGTGAGCGGTGGCACAATGCTTGTAAAGGATGGCACCATAGCCCCGATAACCCATGATCCCGTACCAAAGCCGACAGCTCGAACGTCAATTGGTATAAATAGAGAGGGAAATAAATTGTTCCTCGTCACTGTTGATGGCAGAAACGGGAGCTCTATGGGCTTACTGGAGAGTGAAATGGCCCAGCTCATGCTGGATATAGGGGCGTATAATGCGATAAATCTTGATGGCGGCGGTTCTACAACTATGGTGATAAGGCCTTTAGGAGAAAAAAATTATGTTACCGCAAATAAACCTTCAGACGGAAAAGAGAGGCGTGTTGCTGATGCCATAGGTGTATTTAACAATGCTGAAGCCGGAGATGTCAGGGGACTAAAAATCAAGGCTGACAATAACGTGTTCGTCGGTACCCGTGCAAAGATAGGGGTATTTGCCTACGACGAGAAATATAATCCTGTAGATGTGGACATGGCCCGTGTTACATTCAATGTAAGTAATGTAAAGGGCAAGTTTGAGGACAACAGTTTTATTCCGCAATCGCCTGGCCAGGCCGTCATCACTGTGAAATATAAAGGTGTTTCTGAAGAATTTAATATAAACGTCCTGGACAAGCCAATAATCTTAAAGTCAAATATATCAACAATAACCACAGACTATAATACAAAGACAGAGATTAAGATATACGGCAAGGATAAAGACGGTTATACAGCAACCATAGACCCTGCTGATATTGAATGGACTATCTATGGCAACGTCGGAAAAATAGAAGATGGCATTTTTACTTCAGGTACTTTAAATGCTTCAGGATATATAAGAGCCGAGTTTGATGGGACATATATCAATATACCGGTAACAGTCGGCAATGCACCACAGACTACTGATGTACCAGACAATATCCGTCTTGAGGATGTGGACCCATATAACAAAAAGATCAATGTAAATAATGACATGAACTCTTACAACATATTTGTTTATGGCGATACCAGCACCAGCACTTTGCTCCAAACCCTGATGCTTTCAAAGGCTGTAGATAAAGCTAACGAGACATCATCTTTTGCCGTGTTTATGGGGAAGAACGCTAAAAAGTTTAACAACTTAAAAATCCCATATATAGCAATAGACAGTCCTGGCCTGTATGAATTCAGAAACTCCAGTTTCATAGTCATGGATTCATCAAAAGGAGGACTGAGAGCAACTGATGCCAGCCAGTGGTTTGCTCTAAAGGACTATTTAAAGAACGCAAATGGTGAAAATATATTTCTTGTTTTAAATACACCTGTTTGGGGAAGCAGTGGATTTACAGACCAAAGAGAGGCAGCTCTACTAGAAAACACTCTTAAGGACTTTAAAAACTCAACAGGCAAAAATGTATGGATTCTATATCAAGGTGGACAAAATTTTTATACTGCTTTAAACGATGAAATAAGGTATCTTGGCCTCAGTGGTACTAAAAATGCCGTAAAGAGTGATGTTTCAACAATGCCCTATGCCCTGATTGAGGTAAATGGCAATGAGGTCTACTATCAAAAGAACAGCCTGTTTGAATAACCTTTGATAGAGCGGAGAGAAATATCTCCGCTCTATTTTACACCAGTTTTTTGTTTGACATAGCTCTCCTCTGCAATTTTCATTATCTTCTCATAATCCTCTGATGAAAGGGCATTTCTAAGTACTTCCCTTACTGCTTTTTCTTCATCCTTCGTAACCCCATCCTCGTAAGTCTTCAATATAAAAGCAATGTCTTCTTTTTTCAATTTAGTCAATATCATCATGCTTTCATATTTTTCCTGCGCAGGTATACTTTTAATCATCTCATTTAGTTCTATAAAATTTATATCCATGTCCTGTGTGTTTTTACCATCTATGTTATTTCCCTCCACCCTTTTTTGTACCTCTTCCCATTTTGGCCATGGAATCTCAGTAAGAGGAAACTGTTCTCTAATGCCACTGACAATATCACTATCCCTTACCCTCTGAGGTGGAATATCTTCCATTGAACTGTTACATAAACTATCTTCATCCTTCTGTAATTCCTCTTTGTCGGACTCGTCAGAACCTGCTGTATCAATCAATTTTACGTTGTCTTGGACAACAACACATGGGTCCTCTCTTCTTTCTGTCAAATGCACTGATGTACTTGTGTCACCTATCCTCATATCCAGCATAAATATAATAGAGACACAGGTTATTAGCACCAGAGCTGGTGCGCTGTATCTTTCGGTAACCATTATAACATCCACCTCAAGATAAAGTATTGATAAATATTGCTCATATTATACATTACAAGGGGTGATTTTAACTTGGAAGTCAGAGTAAATTATAGGAATAGAGACTCCAGTACCATGATATCAAAGTTTCTTAAAAATTATGTGGACACAAGGACTATAATACTGTGTATAGGTACTGACAAATGGATAGGTGACTCATTAGGACCGTTTGTTGGATATTTCTTGAAAAAAAACCTTTATCCTGGCCCGGTATATGGCACTTTAGAAAATCCAGTACATGCCATAAACCTGTATGATACACTAAAAGAGATAAAAAAAAGGCATCCCTATAGCAATCTTGTCGCTGTGGATGCCTGTCTTGGCGAACCTATTAACGTCGGTAAAATAGTATTAAACAATAGACCTATTTATCCTGGCAAAGGAGTTGGCAAAATGATGCCAGCTGTAGGAGATATTTCAATAGTCGGTATAGTAGATGAATACAATTCTTACAACCTCCACAATATAAGATTAGATTTAATCGTAAATATGGCTGAGACTATATGTAATGGCATACTGCAATCCATAGATGCGAACAATTATCTCAGTTATTTGTAAGCCGTTATTAAAATTTAGAATGAACGCAGTGCTTCAAAAATCTTATTGATACCAGCGATCTGATCTTTTATGTTATTAATCTGCTCGTCCAGTTTCTTCATGGTGACATCATTGTTGCTAAGAACTTTTTCTAAGATGCTGGTAACCTCTTCAGAGGAGGATAGGATCTCCTCAATTTGAGCCGAAACCTCCTCGCTGGCTGCTACAACCTGCTCTGTCTCATGTTGAGTATTAAGCGAACTCTTTTCGTTCTCCTTGGCCACCACTGAAATTTCTGTAAACGCACTTTTAATGTCTTCAAATACCTCTGAGACTCTTCTGAACAAATCTTTAACCGCATTTACCTCCATACAGGCAGCCTCAGACTCTCCAACGCTTTTTTGTATGCTCTCAGTTGTATTGTTGGCAAATAGAATTATATCATTTATTATATTACCTATCTTTTCGACGCTTTCACTGGACCTCGCTGCCAGTTTTCTTATCTCATCTGCGACTACCGCAAAACCCTTGCCAGCTTCTCCCGCCCTTGCAGCCTCAATAGCAGCATTTAGAGAGAGCAGGTTGGTCTGATCAGCAATTTCCTCAATCACTGTTAAAATTCCTCTAACATCATTGACCTTGTTCTCCAATTGTGTAAGTGTACTGGACTTTTCCTTTGTATCCTTAATGCTGGAATTCAATATGTCAATCAAAGAAACTATCTTCTCTCCATCTTGCGATAACATGTCAATCTCCGTATTCATCTTGTCCCGGGATCTACTTACAGTAGACAGGACTCTTTCCGATGAGGCTGATAGTTCATCGTTTATCTTAGAAATGCTTGTCATGGAATTAGATACATCGGTTATGGCCTGGCTTATTTGGTCAATGCTTTCACAAAGTGTCCTGACATTTTCTGTAGCCTGGCTTAATCCTTCTGTACTCTCCCTGGCAGCTTTTTCTACATCTTCTATGGTCGACGTCACTTTCTCTACCTTACTTTCCACATCACCAGCATTCTCCTTTATGTTTTTAACTGACCTAGAAAGGTTTAAATATACCATGAGACTACCAGCCATTGCCACCAGCGTACCTATCAATACTACCACCAATGTGATTTTTGAGATACCATCTACATCTCTATCTACTCTGTCAAACTCAGGCAAAAAGCTCTGAGTGATCATGTAGTTGATGTTAGCAGCATCTGTTGCTATCTTGTCTGCTTCTGTCCTCATAAGGCTTGTGCTTATAACATCAGTCTCAGGATTATAATAGGTGCTGACCCGTCCAACATTGTTTTTCAGCTCATTTAAATTATTTTTCAGGTCATCCAAAAGGGCTTTTATGTCCTTATTATTCAATTTGGATACAAGGGCATCAATATTTTTAACGTTTCCTTCTACATACTCGATGGATTTATTAATTTCCTGAGATGTCGCACTATGAGATTGATATCTGTAGACCGACGATGAAAGCAGCTGGGTGTTCAAGGTAAGGTCAATTGTAACTTTTGACTGGCTGGTTATGGTTTCTTTAATTGCGTCCACATTCTGTCTTATCCCCTGGGTTGCAAAATAGTTGAAAACTGATATCCCAACAATAATGAGAAATAATAAGACCAGAATCAAAGATATTTCTCTTCTCAAGTTCATTTTAAACATAAAATCCCCCCCTCAAGTATCATTATAATTCAAGGGGGAAATTTTAACAACAATAATCTTCTTTTTTATATCTTTTTTATATATTATTCGACATTTTTACTGTGGATTCCCTTTCTACAAGCTTGTGTGGGAGTAAGATCATTTTTTCCACTTGTTCCCCGGCAATTTGTTTTATCACCATTCTCGTTGCTACTGCTCCCATATCATACGTTGGCTGATTAATAGATGTCAGAGACGGTTGATAGTAAGCAGAAAAGCTGATGTCATCAAAACCCATTATAGAAATATCTTCTGGAACCCTATAGCCCATTTCTGTTGCGGCCTTCATGGCTCCTATTGCAGCAACATCATTGGTAAGAAGCAATGCATCAACCTTTTTATTATTTAGCAATTCTTTTGTCTTTACATAACCGCTCTCTATGCTAAAACGGCATTCTGACACTACATCCTCATCAAACTCATGGCCATGATTTTTCAATGCTTCTTTGTATGCCCTCAGCCTCTCTTCCTGAAGTAAATCATCCACATCCGGTGCATATAGCATACCTATTTTTACATGACCATTGCTTATAAGATAGTTTATTGCCTCAGTGACAGCATTGTAATTGTCTATACTTACCATTGGGATGTCCAGTTCCCTTGAATATAGATTAATAAAACACGTTTTAATCTCTGCATTCTTAAACCAATCAACATGCTCAGACTTCAATTTTCCTGTCATAAACACGAGCCCATCTGCCTGTTTATCTGCCATAAGATTCAGATATTCGATTTCCTTGTCCAGCTCGCCGTGAGTGTTACATAAAAGCAATGTATACCCATACATATTGGCAATCTCTTCTGCCCCTTCAACTATTGCGGCATAATAAGGATTTGCAATATCTGGTATTATCATGCCTATTATGTTGGATTTACGCAGCACAAGGCCCCTTGCCAGTTGATTCGGCCTGTACCCCGTTTCCTTTATTGCATCCAGCACCCTCTGTTTTGCTTCATCAGAAACAGGCTTACTGTCATTAATGACCCGTGAAACGGTTGATATTGAAACTCCAGCTCTTTTGGCCACGTCTTTTATTGTTATTTTAATGTTGATCATCCCCCTTCGTACTCTTACTATAATTATAGGAAAAGTTTTTCCTTGTGTAAAGTATTTTTTAAAAAAATTAATTAAAAAAATAACCCCTTGCAGGGATCACTTATCTTGCCGTTCTCCTTCTTTATTTTTATCATACATAAGGGGTAAAAAGGCAAATACAGCATATAAAAAACCGGTAGCTATGACAAAAAGAGCAACAATGGCCATTATTCCCGTACTCATATAACCCACCCCAATCCTGATACATTATATGAGACGAGAGACCATCTTATCACAAAAATTATGAACTGAATCTATATAACATAATTTCCGATTACTTCCATAGACCTGTTGACTATGTCACGGTTAACTCTATGTCATATGTGATGGTAAAATGCAAGCAAGAAAAGAGGGGTTTTCTCGCCCGTCTTAGATACAACATATGGCTTTTATTGTCTTCTCATGGCTATGCTAAGGCAAACTCCCAAGCCACCGTATAGAATCAAACATATAATAATCAACATAACAATAGAACTAATGCTCATTATTTGCTCCCTCCCCGCTTTGGGGTAAAATACTTAATCAAGATGTCCCACCATGTGCCAACCTGAAAATCTGAAATGGGATTAAAATGGTCTCTCAATTTCTTAGTACCAAAATAGTACCCAAGGAATATCGTTTCAGACAATCCTGCCAGCACAACCCCATAAGCATTTACAAAATGGTCCACAATCTGTCACCTTTTGTCCTATCTATCACTCCTGATGCAAAAGCCTCTACCATTGACATGCTGGATGTAAGGCCTCCAAAGAATAAACATCCGAAAAACAAAAGCCCAAAAAAACATGGAGCAAAAGGCATCATAGCTATACCCTTTGGAAACACTACAAATGCAAGGCCCATGCTCTGGGTAACCACTTCTTCAAATGGAACACCTTGGACTGTAGACATATAGCCTAATATAGAAAATACGGCTAAACCTGAAATAAAAGCAAATCCCGTATCTGCAAATGCAGTGATAAATGCGTTCTAATGTAACACCTCTCATCATTAATATTACCATCATTGCAAACAACAGTGGCATCAAGATCTTGGAAGCACGCTCTAAAGGGATACCCGCTGGAAGTACAGCTATAAGGTACGGTATCAGAAACGCTCATCCACCATTTTCATATGCAAGATATGGAAAGCGCCATATATTTCCAAGCCCTATTGCCGGGCCAATAGCGGCAAGCACAAATCCAATCCTTGAACCCCATTCTCTCCTGGCTTCATTGTTCATAACCTTCCTCCACTTCTTTAAATATTTTTAACCCATACTGTAACTGAATCTGCATGACTAAATCATTTAACTATTGCCATCCACCAACGCCCCATCCTTGTCAGGCCTCGCTGTGCGCATTTGCCAGCCGCCCTTTAACCCGTTTAGCCCCTTCACCAGCTTGTTTGCATCAATTTTATTATCAAATACTCCAATAATTGAAGAACCAGAGCCGCTCAGGAAATAACCAAGGCAGCCAGAGGCTTTGAACATATCCATTATTTTACGTGCTTCAGGAATAATAGGTAACCTGTATGGTTGATGCAACCTGTCATTAAAGGCCTCCTTCATCAGTGAAAAGTCTGATGTGACAAAGCTCTTTATTAACAAGGAGGCCCTGCTTATATTATAGACAGCATCGGCATAGGAGATTGATCTGGGTAAAACTGCTCTGGCTCTTTCCGTACTCAAAGGAAACTCAGGGACCATGATGGCAAATATCAGGTTGTCCGGTACGGGTACCTGTGTGGATTTTATCTTTCCTCCGTCCAAATAGGATATATGGAATCCCCCCTTCAGAGCCGGTACTACATTGTCAGGATGCCCTTCTATCTCACAGGCTATACTCAATATTTCATCCTCGCTCAAGGTATCATCCATATATTTATTTGCCAGTATGAGTCCCCCTATAATACACGCTGCACTGCTGCCAAGTCCTCTGGATGCTGGTATATCTCCATATATGCTGCATCTTAACCCTGTAGGTATCTCCATTCCCTTGTACTCGAGTGCTTTCCTGAAAGCTAAATATGCAAGATTATCTTCAGGCTCTCCGTACCTGAGTTCTACAAAATCATATATGTCCAAGGCCAGGCCAAAGCAGTCAAAACCGGGTCCAAGGTTTGCAGTGCTTGCTGGCACTCTCACCCTCATATCATGCCCTCCAAATCCTCAATAATCTCTTTCCCGCTTCCAGATACATGCCTAATATGCAAAGATAACCCGGTGGCTGTGTCTGGGTCCTTAAGGCCGTTACCCGTCAAAATGCAGACTACCGTAGAGCCCTGTGACACACGTCCCTGCTCAACCTTTTTAATAAGTCCTGCAAGAGAAGCTGCAGAAGCCGGTTCAGCAAATATCCCTTCTGCTGAGGCCATATATCTGTAAGCCTTAAGTATATCCTCATCAGTCACGCTGTCAATCTCTCCTCCTGATTCACCTGCTGCATTTATAGCCTTATCCCAGCTTACAGGATTTCCTATCCTTATGGCTGTAGCTATGGTCTCAGGTTTTTCTATCACCCTTCCCTCCACGATAGGAGCCGCACCTGCCGCCTGAAATCCCATCATGTGTGGCAGTTTGTCTATTTTACCATTATTGAAATATTCCTTAAATCCCATCCAGTAAGCAGATATATTCCCTGCATTTCCGACCGGGATAAATACATATTCAGGGCATCCTATACAGTCACATATTTCAAATGCAGCCGATTTCTGTCCGATCAATCTATATGGATTTAATGAGTTTACTATGGTCAGTTTAAAACGATCAGCCATGTCCCTCACCAGCCTCAAGGCTGAATCAAAATTACCATCAATGGCAAAAATATTGGCCCCATAGGCTATAGCCTGGGCCAATTTCCCCTTGGCTATTTTCCCGTCTGGTATAAGTACAATGGCCTTAAGGCCTGCCCTGGCAGCATATGCTGCGCAAGACGCTGATGTGTTGCCTGTAGATGCGCACACAACTGCCCTTGCGCCGTCTTCCATCGCTTTGCTGATAGCAAGGGTCATCCCGCGATCCTTGAAAGACCCTGTAGGGTTTAATCCATCATATTTGAAGTATAGGTTTATTCCAAAATCTTTTGATATGTTTTCAGCGTATATAAGTGGGGTATTCCCCTCCAGCATAGTAATAATTCTGGTCTTCTCATTCACCGGCATATATTCCCTGTATTCCTCTATTATCCCCTTCCACATTATGTTATTGCATCCCCTTCTAAAATAATGTTAAGTCAAATTATAACAATGAATTAATATAATATGTCAGTAGTATCCCGGCATCTAATACTCATCTTGAACCTTTAATATTCACGTCTGTATTTTACCGTATAAACCTCCAGTCGGCATCCATTCATCAGCCCATTTCAGTGATGCCTACAGATTTTTATACACCATGCAGTAGATTTGCATCTCATATACAGGCTCAAGAATACCTATTAATCCAGCACAGGTAGATATTTGTCTATGCTGGATACAGAGTCCATGAACCCCATATTATTCAAATATATTCTCAGTTTCTCTTCTGTCATCCTCTTTGTTATAAATGCTATATCACTGCTTTCAGGAAGGCACGACATCCTTATATCGTCGAATATTACCGAAATATCCTCCATGGCCTGGCCGCTGTCCCCTGCTTTAATCCTTACATAAAACCTCGTCTCCATCTCAGAATATGGTCTTACACTGCAATCCTCAAACCGTGAAAATTTAACCTTATGTCCCTTCAATATATCCATGATATCACCTATAACAGCCGTGGCAGTAGGGAACTTACCCGCACCAGCTCCTGTAAACATAAGCTCCCCTAAAGAATCACCTTTAATCTTTATACCATTAATTACGCCACGCACATTATTTAGAAAATTGTCTCTTTCAACCAGCATAGGGGCCACCATACTGTATATAAAATTCCCAGCTATACGGCTCACCGCCACAGGTTTTATCGAATAACCCAAAAGCCCGGCCAGCTTAAAATCTCCAATATCTATATCCGTTATCCCTCTTGCCGGAATGTCCTCCACATTTATCTTTCTCCTATATGCTAAAGAGGAAAGGATAGTTATCTTCCTCCTTGCATCAAAACCTTCCACATCATTGGTAGGATCACTTTCAGCATATCCTTTTTCCCTTGCCTCCGCAAGGGCTCTATCATAGTCAATACCCTCTTCCATGCGAGACATAATATAGTTGGATGTACCATTTAATATCCCGCATATCTCATATACCATGTCATTGGATATATAGTCAATCATAGGCTTGATTATAGGTATCCCGCCTCCAACACTGGCTTCAAAAGCTATCTCCACTCCATTTTCTTTAGCCTTGAAATATAGCTCACTTCCTTTTACAGAAATCATGTCCTTGTTTGCCGTAACCACATTTTTACTTCTCTCAATGGCCCTTTCCACATAGGTATAGGTGGGTTCGATTCCCCCCATCACCTCTACCACCAACCTGATGTCCCCGTCCTCCAGTATTTCTTCAGGATCGTCTGTAATTAAAGGATACGCCTCATCCATCCTGTGTTTATTTATGTCTTTAACCAATATCTTTTTTACTTTTAATTCCTCGCCAAGCAACGAACTCATCAGCGCTCTGTTCTTATTCAGCAACTCATATACACCCTTGCCAACTGTACCAAATCCCAAAAGACCTATTTCCATACTCCCACCCCTATTGTTCAGCAATTATTTCATTTCTGATTACACCAGGTATCTCTGCAAGCTTTGAAATCAGCTCATTGAGCTTTATCTTCATGTTCTTAGTATCAAATGAAATGGTAACATTAGCAATCTGATTTAGTGGTATGTTTTGATTAATCGTCAGTATATTGCCACCTGCCGAAGCCAATATATTGAGGACATTGGAAAGTATGCCAGGCTTATGTTCCAACGTTAAAGATAAGGTTATAATCTTTGCAACCCTTGCATCAAAAAACGGAAATATAGAATCCTTGTATTTGTAATACGCACTTCTGCTTATGCCAATTTCATTTACAGCATCTTTGATTGTCTCAGCCTTTCCTGATGCCAGCAGGTTTTTTGCCGCCATTACCTTTTTAAAAACTTCAGGAAGAGCATCGGCTTCAACAATGTAATACTCTGCATCCTGTTTCATAAAAAATCCCCCAGTCTTTTATATAAATACATTTGTGCTTTATATATGGATATAGTATAGCATTATATAGACAAGAATACAAATTCTAATATCTTTATTGACATTATTCATATTTACTATCTTCTTTATTTCTAACATTAGCTTATAATTACTTTATCTCTCTGGAAAACTAAAAATACAAACATATAATATAAGTCCACCTCCCGAATAATACATAATTCTAAGGAAAAGATAATAACGGGTGATACAATGGGTACTATAGAAGAACTAAAAAAGTTGATGGAACACCTCGAAAAAGCAGAGAAAGATAAGGAAATGGCAGAAAAGGAACTCAGAAGGGTAATGGCAGACAGCCTTGAAAACATCAAAGACATTTATTTAGCTCTTCAGAGATATGTCCTTAAAGACAATATAATATTAAAAAGTTATGATGGCAGGACATTCAGCATTGGAGAAGGAATCTTAATAAGTGACAAAGGCATAGAGGAAAAAATTGTATTAAAACCAGACAGGAGGCTTATATTATATAAATTATCAGGCAATAATGTGATGGAAACTGACTTAGATGCAGGCAACATTGAAGAATATATCTCTATAGACAATCTCTTTGCCAATGTTATGGATACCCTCACGACAACCATACAGAAAAACGAAAAAGAGGTCCTGAGGTATTCAAGCATGATAACCAAGATTGAACGATATACCCAGGACCTGAAAAACATAATTACAACGCAAGACAATTGAAAGCCATTATTTTGATTACTTTACATGGTTTCGGAGTTTCCCTATGCCCTCTATTTCCACCTCTACAATGTCTCCCGCCTCCATTGGGCCAATTCCTGATGGGGTACCTGTCATGATTATATCCCCAGGAAACAGGGTCATACAGTGGGATATGAAAGAAACCAGCTCCTTGACCTTGAAAATGAGGTTGGATGTCCTTGTTTCCTGCACAACTTTACCATTCAGATATGTCCTAAGCGATAGGTCATCCGGGTTTAGCTCGGTCTCAATAAAAGGACCGAAGGGCAGGAATGTGTCAAAAGATTTTGCTCTGGTCCACTGACCATCCCTTTGCTGCAGGTCTCTTGCGGTCACATCATTGCCGCACGTATAACCCAGGATATAATTATCAACATTGCCAATGTCAACATCCTTAGCCCTTTTACCAATAACCACAACCAGCTCGCCTTCATAGTCTACCCTTGATGACTCCGAAGGTCTTATTATTTCTTCCTCTGGGTTTATTACAGCACTGGTTGGTTTAATAAATAAAAGTGGTTCGGAAGGCAGCTTATGATTCAACTCCTCAGAGTGCGACTTATAATTTACCCCTACGCATACAGCCTTGGTAATGACACTGGGTGCAAGTATCTTGAGATCCTTTAGATACTTTTTTGTAGCATCCCTCCGATACGAGCCGTATATATCCCCATCTATAGGATATACGATCTCCCCCTCAACCACACCATAAAAGATTTTGTCGGTATCCATGAACCTTCCTATCTTCATACACATCTCCTCCCCTTTAATTCCCATCTTTACTACATTATACAATATCTTCCTGATCTCTACAAACAAACCCATAGATACCCCTTAGTCTCCCAAAGAATCCATCAACTCAAAAAAACCAGGGAAAGATATAGAAACACATTCCGCATTATCTATATAAGTGTTACCATCTGCTACCATACCTGCTACTGCTGCTGCCATAGCTATACGATGATCCTTTAATGAATCAATATGGCATCCATGCAGGTGTGTATTTCCTTTTATGACCATACCACCTTCAATTGTTTTAACCTCTGCCCCAAAGCTACGAAGCATGTCGCTTATAGCTGCAATCCTGTCGGTCTCTTTTGCACGAAGCTCTTCAGCATCTCTTATTATCGTAACACCCTCAGCAAAGGCAGCCGCAACCGCAATTATCGGTATCTCATCTATAAGGCGCGGTATCATAGAGCCCCCTATGATGATACCATGCAGGTTGCTGGTACTGACAGTTATGTCAGCCACCCTTTCTCTATTCCACAAGCGCTGGTTAGTTATTTGTATATTGGCTCCCATGGCCATATATGCATCCAGTATACCTGCGCGGGTAGGGTTTATGCCAACATCCTTTATTGTTACACATGAATCGGGGCAAAGCATAGCTGCAGTTATGATGAATGCAGTCGATGATATATCACCGGGTACATCTATGTGGGTGCCTTGCAGCGCTTGTGCTGGGTATATGGTGACGGTTCGCTGTTTTTCAAAATTCAGCGGACTATATGAAATATGTGCACCCATTGTCTCTAACATGAGTTCAGTGTGGTCACGGCTTGGATGAGATTCTATAATGGTTGTGGGACTGTCAGCATACAGGCCAGCTAACAGTAAGGCCGACTTTACCTGAGCGCTGGCAACCGGCATATTATAGTTTATACCATGCAGCTTCTTACCAACTATTGTAAGCGGGGCATGCCGGCCGCCGTCCGGGCTGTTTATATCGGCTCCCATCTGTCTTAAAGGCTCTACTACACGCAGCATAGGACGACACAGTATTGACTCGTCCCCCGTCAAACAGCTAGTAAAAGGCTGAGCAGCCAATATACCGGACATTAGCCTGATAGTGGTACCTGAATTTCCAACATCAAGCAAGCGCTCTGGAGGCTTGAGACCGTACATACCAACACCTTTAACCTGGACATGATGGCTATCTATATCAATGGTTACACCTAATTCCCTGAAACACGATACGGTGTTCAGGCAGTCTTCCCCTGTAAGAAAACCATCTATAGATGTGATGCCATCTGCTATGGCTCCCAACATTATAGCTCTATGGGATATGGATTTATCACCCGGCACAGTCAGATGGCCACGTATATGACTCTTTTTATATATATTAGCCCTCATCACTACCTCCCATGAATGTCTTATAACCAGAGCTTGGATAAATTCGTAGCACTTAAAATTAGTTTATACCAAAGCCATCGCCAGTGCAATATCACCATAGTTTAAAAAGGTGAGGTTCTCCTCACCTTTATTCCTCAATAAAACCTTTTTCAAATTTTTCAAGGACCATTGGCATAGATGTATATTCGAGTTCGTCCAGGGGCAGCCTGTGAGGCTCAAAGGGTCCAAGCTGCCTCAATATGTCAGCTATTTCAAGGCCCTTTTGTCTCGCTCTGTCAAAGGCCATATCACCAAACATATCCTGCGGACCGAGTAACTTCCCATTGCATATCTGATAACCTGCAGCTACTACCCGTGGCGGGCCGTCAAACCTTGTCGGCATTGCCTGTTTTATGGATACTGGTATAAGTGGGGCATTGTGAGACCCTCTCATCCATCCGGCTACGATATGTGGATTGGCAAATGGTTCCAGCGCCTCGCCTACAGCAGGGAAACCATTCTGCGTCCTCACTATCATCACAGGATCATCCTTCCCTACGTACCGCCCTGCAATATAGTTCATGGTCTGTGTTGACGACACAGCGACAATTTCGCCATCCCTGGTATAGACTGATTTAATGCAATATCTGCCGTGTGAACCTATGAATACGAGCAGGTCGTATATGTCCTCCGGCGAGTTTAAATAAACCTTTTTATGTTCCTTAAGGTCAAGGACCTCAAAGACGAAACCTTTATGCATCTTTGGGTCTATAACCAGTCCGATAGTGTTGAAGGGGTCGGCAAACATCTTATAAAGTGGCAGGTTCCATGCACCCGGTTCTGTCTTATCTGCCATAAATATCAGTACAGGTTCGCTGGCTCTCTCTTCAAATTCCATTTCCGCCGCCCCAGGCCCCATGCCTTTGATATTTCCTGAAAAGGTATCCTTTAAAAGATCCTGGCCTGCTCCATAGAGTTTCAATTCTTTTGCGACCTCTGTACAGGATTTGAACGTGTCCCATGCAAGCTGGTGTATCGCATCACTATCCACACCCTTTTCGTGGGTCATTATAAGTTGAATATCATCACCTACAGACAACACATTAAAGTCAATCAGGAGTTCTTTATTAGCATCCAGGTATTCCCTGGCCCTGTCCAGGAGTTTTTGGTGTACCGATGAATGACCGACAAACCCACCCACATCTGCTTTGATAACACTTAACGTTAATTTAGACATACTATATCTCCACACTCCTTTATAAATGTTACTTTATTCATATATATTCGATAAAAAAAATAAAATTCCTCCTCTTGTAATATAAAAAGTATAACATAAAAACGTTATCATGATAAAAAATAAAAAAGACGGTAATATTGCCGTCTTTTTATCAATTAAAATTTTATATCACCTGACATCTACAGAATATGGCACACAACATCAAAGGGCATCTTTACCCGGTACCTGGATGTTATTGATTCTCCTCATAGCTTTATCCATGTTCACTCAAAACCATGGGTTAACCATCAAAGAGACACATCTCAAGCATCCACCGCCGCAAACATGAGCTCTGCCTCGCATACCAGCCTGCCGTCTACAGTTATCTTGCCCCTGCCCTTGCCCATACCCATCTTCATGGCTGAAAACTCAATCTCTATCCGCATCTGGTCGCCTGGCTCCACAGTACCCCTGAATCTGCATTTGTCAACTCCTGTTATCATCAATAGTTTATCCCTGAACAATTCAGATTGCTTCAGTGCACAGGCACCAAGCTGAGCCATGCTTTCTATCATGAGCACACCCGGCATGGTGGGCTTTCCGGGAAAATGCCCCTGAAAGAAATAATCGTTAATTGTAACATTCTTTATTCCAACTGCCTTTTTACCATCTTCTATCTCCAGAATCCTGTCCAGAAGCAGAAATGGATACCTATGAGGTATCAACTTCTGGATCTCATTTACATCCAACATTTTCATCCTCCTATACCTTGTCACTGAGCTGTTTATATAAAATGTCGGCCAGGCCAAACCCGCCTGCTTCACTTATCTTTTTTGCGTACTCATCATCAAGCATGGATGTAAAGATATCCATTCCAAAAGAGTTATTATACAGGTCATCCTTCGGTATTGTAGCCCTCATATTCCTTAAAACCATGGATACAAAAATGGATTCAAAATCCTGACAGGCCTTTTTTAACTGTTCATCGTCCTTTTTCTCCAAAGCATTCTTTAGTATGGTCTCAAATTCATTTGTTTGAGCAATATTATTCTTATAATTAGAACTTTCAAAGGCCGATAAGCCATTTATTATGCTTATCAATCATCCCACCTACCTCTTCAGGTTATTTGTAATGCTTAACATTTCGTCTGCGGTCTGGATTGACTTAGAGTTTACCTCATAAGCCCGCTGAGCCGTTATAAGATTTACCATTTCCTGAACAACCTGAACATTGGATGTTTCTAAAAACCCTTGTAGGATATTGCTGGTGGTGTTTGTTTCATCTTCATATAAAGGCTCACCAGACGCAGCCGTCTGCGCATACAGATTGTCCCCTAATGCCTCCAGTCCATTTGGATTTAAAAATCTTGCTGTGCCTATCCTGGTTATTTCTTCCACAGTGCCATCGTCATTTTTTACACTTATTATACCTGACTTAGAAATAGATATATTTTTCTGGTTGGCGTCAAAGTATATTTCAGCTCCACTGCTGTCCAGGACAGGATAACCATCTGATGTGGTAAGCATGGCTGTATCCCCATCAACGCTCAATTTAAAGCTACCATCCCGGGTGTAGAGTTCCCTACCATTGGGGTCCAACACGACAAAAAATCCCTCTCCATCAATAGCCAGGTCCAAGGGATTATCTGTCTCCTGGAGGCTACCCTCGCTGAAATCTTTTACCGTCGCCGATGGCCTCACACCATGGCCCACCATGAGATTGACCGGTCTCCCCTCATCATATGCTAGCTGCTGGTATAAAAGGTCTTTAAACTCTACCCTCTCCTTTTTATATGCCGTAGTATTCACATTGGCAAGATTGTTTGATATTGTATCAACGTTAAGCTGTTGGGCCTGCATTCCTGAGGCTGCTGTCCACATTGCTCTTATCATCTGTTCTACCTCCTTATACCCTTCCAAGGTCGTTTACTGACTTTTCCAGAGTAGAATCCATAGTGGTTATTACACGCTGATTTGTCTCATATTCCCTCATCAGGTCAATCATGTCCACCATCTCATTTACAGGATTAACATTGGATGCCTCCAAAAAACCGGACTTTATAATCGGATTTAGCACCGTATTACCCTGTCCCTGGCTTACAAAGAGGTTATCACCTTCTTTTCTCAAGACTGTCTTGTCTGGAAATTCAAGTACCCTTACAGAGTCGACATACTGCCCGCCTACATATATGCCGCCGTGAGAGTCAAATGTAATATCTCCCTCCGGCAGGTATATATCTCCATTTGACCCCTGTACCCTGTAGCCTTCACCTGTAACCAAATAGCCATTTGCGTCTCTCTTAAAGCTCCCATCCCTTGTATATCTCACACCGTTTGGTGACATCACCTCAAAAAAACCATCACCATCGATACTGAGATCCAAAGGATTTCCTGTACTCACAATATTGGCAGCCTGGAAGTCGGTAAAGATTTCCGCAGGTCTTACTGTAAAAAATAACCTGCCAATAGGAACTGTATTTATCCCCGAGTTAAATATTACTTTTTCATCTGCAGCCTCTTCAACCATAAGATCTTTCTTAAAACCTGTAGTATCAACATTTGCCAGATTATTAGAAGCAACATCTAGTTTCCTTGTCTGATTTACCATGCTGCCAGCTGCAATATATATCCCGCGAAGCAATTTATACCTCCTCTCCCGTTATAATTGCACTCGTCCCAACCCTGTTCTTATTCATATTGTCCAGGGCATCCAACGCCTTTCCCGTACCTAAAGCAACACATGAAATCGGGTTTTCGGCAATAAACACCGGAATTTTTAAGTTATCCTCCATAAGCTTGTCCAATCCATTCAAAAGTGAACCACCACCAGTCATTATAATACCCTTTGTGCTTATATCCGCAGCAAGTTCAGGTGGGGTTTTCTCCAAGACATCATGTACAGCACCAACTATCTGAAACACTGGGTCTGATAACGCCTCTAAGGTTTCGTTGCTGCTGATGACAATATTTTGAGGCAGCCCGGTAACCAGACTGCGCCCCCTTATTTCTACAGTAGATGGCGGATCTTTAGGATAGGCACATCCAACTGACTTCTTTACCTCTTCTGCCGTGCGTTCACCTATCATCAGCTTGTGCTCCTTCTTCATATACTGAATTATAGCCTCATCAAAATTGTCTCCGGCTATCTTTAATGAGGTACTTACCACTGAACCACCGAGGGAGATAACAGCTATATCTGTCGTCCCACCGCCTATATCCACCACCATGTTGCCACTGGGTTTAGATATATCCATACCTGCACCTATGGCAGCCGCTATAGGCTGCTCTATGAGATATACCTTCCTTGCCCCAGCCTGCTCTGCAGCTTCAATAACAGCTCTTCTCTCAACACCTGTAACCTTAGCTGGTATAGCTATCATGACCCTCGGCCTGAAAAAGTTTCTTGACCCGCATGCCTTCGAAATAAAGTATCTCAACATTTTTTCGGTTATTTCATAGTCTGATATTACACCTTCCCTTATTGGTCTTATGGCAATTATGTTGCCAGGAGTCCTGCCTATCATCTTTCGTGCTTCTTCACCCACTGCCAGGACCTTTTTGCTGTCCCTTTCAATAGCAACCACTGACGGTTCCGTGAGGACTATTCCTTTACCTTTAATATACACAAGGACTGTGGCGGTCCCAAGATCAATTCCTATATCCAGACCCATGCCAAACATAGTATTACCCACCCTTCATTTTATCTCATTCTCTATATTCTATAAAACATCCAAAAATCCTCTTTTATTTGTAGTTAATTATTCCATCTTTATAGTCTCTCTGGAAGTCTTCCTTCAGATAATCAATAAATCTATTTAAAAGGACAGCAGCCTCAGCCCTGGTAAGTTTGTCATTCGGGTTTACCCTGCCCCTACTATCCCCTTGCAGTATATTCATTCTTGTTGCAACATATATAGAGTCCCTTGCCCATGATGGTATACTGTCATCATCAGCATAACCTGTTGAATAACCATAGGTGGGTGCAAGGCCCTCTAACCCGGCAGCACGTACCAAAATAGTGACGGCTTGAGCCCTCGTCAGAAATTCGTTTGGGCCAAACCTGCGTGGAGAAATGCCATCTATGAGCCCTTTTTCATATACATTCTTGATATATGGATAATAACTACTGTCAACCGGCACATCATCAAAGGGGGATGCCTCTTGAGTTTGATTCCTAGTCATCCTGGTAGTCCTGGTTGTTGTGGTTGTCTGAGGTAACATGTCAGTAGCCTTTGACACAGCCATAACAAAATCAGCTCTGGTTATAGGTATGTTTGGATAAAAATACACTGTATCCTTAGGAAAGACATTAAGGCTTGAAAGCCTTTCAATATCTCTTTCAGCCCAATGCCCGGATATGTCTCTATAGTCTGTTATATACAATCTCTCTTGAGTAACGGGCTCATGCAGCGTAAATTCTATGGAGTCAATATTCCTCTTCCTATTGTCAATGGTAATGCCATCGCCTGTATCCTTTATGGTTGGCAGGTTATAGTTGATGACCACCGTACCATCCTTTTTCTCCTGCATCAGGTAACCACCTTTAAAGCTTATCCATGTAGGGTCGTTTTCTATATAGTCCAGCGTCTTTTCCATCGTATATGAGAGATACTCATGAAAATTTCCATTCCACTCTATCTTTTCGCTATCATCAGTGCCTTCTCTGGAATAACTGATTGCCTGGCTGATGTCCATGGTCTCGGTAGAACCCCAATAGTGGTCATACCCTGTCGTCTTACTGTCTATGTCAACAATAACTTTTCCGAGATTTCTGTTTATAGTATAAATCTTTCTTCCAGTCCAGTTGCCTGCAAAATAGTCTACAGCCGGCTTGTTGTCAATTACCCGTGACATGCTCAAGGAATAGTCATCCAGTGTATAGGTATCGCTGCCAACCTTTATCGTTTCGCTATAATTCCTGTCCAAAGTTGAGGTCTCTATGGTCTGGTGTTTTGCGCTATCAAGGTCAACCACCGTTGTAATTGTATAACTCCTCGTAAGTGTAGCATTCTTTTCTGTATTTGTAAGGGAGTACCGGTATGAGGTCCTACCCCTGCTGGAGGTGATTTTAAGCGTACCTGTCATTAGTATAGGCTCGCCAGTGATAAACACATATTCCTGATATTCATACCCATCAGATATGCCGCCTTCTATCCCCGGTACCTGTGCATATGCTACACCTTGAAAAACCATTAAAAAAATTAATATAGTCAATACTAATCTGTTCATCGTTATTCCTCCCCGCAGACTATCAAAAGTCCATTCAGTGAATCGTCGAGAAGGATATAGAGCTGAGTCCCATTCTTTATATCATCCATTGAGGATATCCTTCCATTTTTTATAACTAAAGCATCCTGAGTCCAGACGTATCCCTTTGATGGTCCTGGCGCCCACTTATCTGTGAAGCTGCTGTATTCCAGCATGTCAGTCAGATTGGCCAGGCTGTTTTTACTCATGGAATCAAACCTGGCAGTGACAAAACGGATGTCATCGCTGTTATCATTGCCAAATATAACCATACCAATTACCTCGTCACCGTCCATCGCTGCATAGAAATACTCGTTCTCATACACCGGGTGCCTTTCGTACCTGTCATTCAAAAATTCCTCCGGTGAAATCACCGTGGCATCTCCAAGGCGGTCTATAATATACGTATCATCGCTGATATAGAGTTCCCCTAAGTCACTCACTCTTTTCCAATCATTTCCATTAAGCTCATACATCTTGTCAGCCTCAAATGTGGTAGAGTTTATATGGTCGATGCGACCCCACACTATCCTTACAGCTGGCTGAGAGTCAAGTACCATAACCAGCGGCGCTACATTGCTGCTGCCCATCCTATCCAGCAGGGTAAGGACTGTCTGATCTCTCTCCAGAGAATCAATGGTCACCATCTTGCCATCCTTTAATATTACACTGCCATCCCCTATATACACATCAGTATCAGGCAGTGTAAACCTGCCTGCCACCTTGTCCACACTGTCTATATCATCAACATATTCTTTCATGTGCCCATTTTCTACAACAATTCTATATGCCATTTCTTCTCCATATTCCATCCTTGTAATCACATAGACGTAGTCACCGATATAACTCTGTACATCACTGCCTGGCATATTATCATCATATATCTGACCTTCTCTCGAAACCGCCAACCTTAAAGATGGTGTATCACTCCATCTAAAATTATCAAACCTCTGTGCATCATCCAGTTGAAGTTTATTACCTACAACAGATGATAGCCTGCCTCTGTACAGATAGGCATATTCCATGTTGTCTTCAACCTTTTCTATAGAACTGACAGTACCGTCATTATTGAGATAGGCTTTAACCAGGTCACCGGGTTTAACATTGACAGAAACATAGGATGGGATAGGCAAGCTGTTTGTATTTCCACTATCATCCCTTATCAGTATGTGTCCACTGTCAATTTCCACAACGCTGCCTGAGTAATAAAACCTGCCCGGCTCAGAGTATCCAGGATTTTCAACCTCACCGTTTATGGCAAGTTCAACAATATCCCCATACTCTTCAGTAAAAGACACATACTGCCCAGGCATAAGCTCGTCCTCAGAAACTCTTTTGCCATCCAGGGTAATGTTCGTATAAGGTGTGATCCTGTAGCTTCTTTCTCCAGCATCCGAACGTATATTCACAGTACCCTTATCAGCAGAAATGACCTCCCCATTCTGTATTGATTTACTCACCTTTTCATTTCCTAAAACCTCTATGAGGTAAGGTGTATTACCCTTCATATATATGTCTACATTCTGAGAAATTTTAAGTCCATCGGTAACTGAGCTGTTATTTAAAACCACAATACCGCGTCTGTCGTCGGTGGATATGGTAAATGAGCTACCGTCATCCGCCCTCATGATGTAGTCAGTGCTGTTGTGTATTATTCCTGTCACGGTAGCCTTCATCTTTGTTATTCCAAATTTTTCCGGATACTTATCCAGAATCCTTCCCAGTATCACTGCCACCTGACCACGGGTAATCATGCCTTTGGGGTTAAAAGTCCCTCTGCTATTTCCCACCATTATTCCGTCTTTAAGGACTGGTTCTATAAATGGAATATAGTCTCTATTAAATAAACTGCTGTCGTCAAAGCTATATGCAAGCTGCTGGTCCATGCCATATGCGGGGGTATACCCCAGTGCCCTGCCTATATATGCAGCGAACTCTTCCCTTGATGCCTTGCTCTTCCATTCTTCTGTATATATATCCCCTGGTATAATATAACCCTCATTGGCGGCAGTAAATAAATATCCAACTGCCCATTCGCTTGAGTCTATCATATTTGTGTAATATTCGGCTGTCTTCTGGTCTAACATCTTCTGGGCATCTGCTTCTTTCCCGGCCAGTCTCAGTGCAATAGCTATAGCCTCCTCCCTGCTTATCTTTTCCTCCGGGTGGAATTTTCCGTCCCCTACCCCCTTCAGCAGAGATAGAGCGGTAACTCTGACAGCATCCCGGTAAGACCATGCTGGTATCTTGTCGTTGAATTTGACACTGTTCAGGAGGAGCTTATACCCCTCAAATCCATAGTACACTGCTCCAGTCGTTGATGCAGCAAGAGCACTTTTAATAGGCGAAAAGAACAATATGGCAGCCAGTAAAAAAACACCAAGTCGTCTCATGTCTATCTATCTCCCCAAAACAGCATATATACCAGGAGTACTGATTGATGCAGCCTGTGCCTGGCCAGAACTTATTAGATCCCACTCTCTTTCATCCTCATTGAAGTAGTAGAGTGAAGCCCCATCTGATTCCTTATATACTGGATATATATAGAACTCATTAAAATAGTTAATTGGAGAACTCTCACCATCTATATTACGGTTTGCATCAATTAAAAATATGGGCGACAGTGCTCTTTCCCCTCTCTCTATAAATTTTGAGTAGTTCCCGCGGTCACTTCCTGTAAGCTCTTTAACCGTAAGCACGACGTAATTACCGCTTTGTCTGCTGGATGAATATGAAGTCCCCGCATTACTGTCAAAACCCTTTAAAGAAAACACTATGCCGGTCTTAGGGGTATTTATTGAAACCCACCTGTCTACTGTTTTTATAAGGTGCTCAGGTATATTTATCTTGAGATCCAATGGCTCTGACGGGTCCATATCCAGCTCAAACCTGAAATCTCTTTCGCTGTTACCCAGCGTAATTACTGCAGTACCACCAGATATACTCACATGATTCTCATCCGATGTGTCCTCATAATCACTGCTTGCCTTACTGTCAAAGGTAGTAGCACTGTCTTCTGCAGACTCTGAGATGCCGTACGAGTTTATTGCTTCCAGTTTAAAATAGTACTGCGTATCTCTATCAAGACCCTTTACATAATACTCATTATCCTCGGTAGTTGCAATAAAGTGATAATCGTCGTCACCTGACTCTCTTGCATATATCTGATAAAAATCAGCGCCTCTTAATTGGTCCCATGTGAGCTTTATGGTGTCTCCGGCAACTGCTTCTGCTTTAAATCCAGTAGGGCTGGCCGGCACAGTCTCAATGAATTCAAACCCATCCCTCAATACTGCCTCTCCATATGCGCCGATGTTCTTCACTACTACATCTACCTTGCCTGCAGGATGTGGTGGTGTAGTTACCTCTATGGTGGTATAGTTTATCCTACTGACATTTTCCGCCTCAATATCATCAAAGAATACCCTTACATCCTCCATAAAGTTATCACCTTTTATTGTTATCTTCTCTCCACCAAGAGTGGACCCCTGAGAGGGTTCTATGGAGGTAATGACAGGGTTGCTTTCTACATCAAGATAAGTAAAGGCACTCTTCAGCACCGCACTGTTATCTCCGTCATTATATACCATTACATCCTGCGGTATCCCTATCAAAGCAGGGTCTCCGGCAGGTGTATATATCCTTATCATGTCGCCATTTTCAGATATATATTTGATTTCAGCCTCTCTCCCGCCAATATATACCTTCGCATTGGGTCTGAAATCACTGCCATATACAGTCACCGGTGTTCCACCATTTATGCTGCCTGATCCAGGATAGATGTGGTCTATGGTTGGATTTGTAAGGGGCTTTATAAATGTAATGGTGCTCTCAGCAATACCACCATCAGGGTTTATCACCTGTATCTTTTTAGGCCCTATGGATGACACCTGTGGTACCTTTATAAGTATGCGGCCAGAGCTTATCACATCTATATTATAATCCGTCGGGTTACTGGCATTCTCTCCAGGATTCAAGGTAAGGTCTATTGTCCTTGTGCCATCATAGATTCTCACTATGCTCCCCGGGTTTACCTCATTGCCGGCTTCGTCTACAACCCTCATGGAAAATCCAGAACCGATTATCTCTGCACTTCCACCCGTTATAGGGAGTATCGAAGGTACAATCTGAGCAATTTGCGGCTTTGACTGTATATAAGTAAACCCGTTTTTAAGGACGGCCAGGCCTGTATCAGGGTTAATAACAGATACATCTACTGGGCCAGCCACTGAATAAGGAGGAGTAATTACAGCAAGCTGATTATATTTTACATAATCAACCCTTTGGGCCTTCTGGTTGCCAAAATACACCTCAGGCAGAAGATCGCCATTTTTCCTAAAATCATCGCCATTTATTGTCACAAGGTCACCCCCAAAGGCACTGCCTGTATTTGGAGTCACTGAAGTGATTGTTGGGCTGCTTGAAGGCGATACATAATTAAAGCTGTCTATTTTTATGAAATTGCCACCATCCTTATTGAGTACCATGACATTCACCTGGCCAGGCCCATGGGGCGGCGTCTTAACCGTTATCACCTGGTTATCCTCATCAAAGCTTATAATGTCAGCTTTCAGGCCACCAAAATAAACCTCCAAGTCCTGCCTGAAATCAGAACCTGTAATCTCAACCACTGTTCCACCTTTTGTGCTTCCACTTGCAGGTGTAATATTTTCAATTTCAGGCTTGCTGTCAGGTATCTGAAAACTAAATTTCACAGAATTGGATACAGCAGTATCAGGATTTTCAACATACACGTCGTAACTACCTGCTATTGGCTTTTCATCATCAGGTATAAATGGCATAACAAAGCTTATAGTATTCGGATCCCATACATAGACACTGTCCTCAACCCTATCCAGCCTGCGTCCGCCCACGATCACTGATGACTGCTCACTGTAGACCTGCCTACCGTCTTCATCCTTTACTGGATTATTGTTTTCATCCATGAGTGGGGTGCTCATGACAAAGTCAGACCCTTTTATCCATACCTCTGTACCTTTGCCACCATGGGAAGGCACTATGGATGTTATCTTTGGACTTGTAGTCATTATAGTATACTCAAACCCATCCTTTACTGTGGCCACAGCGCCCTCGGCATCTCCAGCAGTAAGGCTTATCACCTGCAGAGTCTTTTTGCCTACAGTACCGGGAGGAGTCACTATAGAGATCGTACTTCCGGTAGCGCTGCTGACTTTAGCAGGTTCACCATCTATAGTCACATATACACTCTTAGGGAACGTGCCTCCCGTTATGGTAACCTTCGTGCCTCCCTCCACAGGACCGCGGGAAGGCTCTATCCTATCTACCTTCATCTTATATGTAGGATTGGTATACTTGAACGCAGCCTCCAGTATAGCCTTACCCCCGCTGGCTATTATATCCATGTCATAAACTGTGGGATAGTCATCTAAACCTCCAAAGCCCGGATAATCGGGATTGACCATCTTAACATCGGCATAACCCAGTATCTTTGTCCCGCCGGCCGGAATATACCCCTTAATCCTTGTACCAGTCTTAAATCGCCTTCCATCAATGACATTTCCCTTATCATCATAGACACCAGTAACATTGATTATCTGATTCCCTATCCATACTTTAGGGAAAATCGGGTTTCCATTCTCATCAGACATCACCAAAAAATCGCTGCCGTTTATCGATACATATATCTCATCATTTATTGAACCTACGGCAGGCGTTATTGACGAAATCTCAGGATTTGATATATACTCAAATGCACCCTCTTTTACTGTCCTGCCTCCCTCACTGTTCACGATAATGATATCTTTTTCCCCAAGAGTATCGCTGGACGGTGTCTTTATCTTCAATGTAGAGTTTATTGTGCCATTACTTTCATATATAGACATTGATACGGTCTGGGCAAGGTTTTTAGCTGTTTCTTCCCCAATATACACCTTTGCTCCCGGCCTTATATCCGTACCCTCAATTGTTATCTCATCCCCCCCTAACCTTGAGCCCATATAAGGATGCACAGCAGCAATCTGTGGCTCAGTAAGGTCTGGTTTATATGTAAATCCATTTTTTACAACTGCAGACTCACTGGTCTCCAAAAGCACGTTCTGGAAAGTATACCTTGACTCTATCTGAGGGTCATCATGAACAATTCCCGCCACGGTATGTGTATTCACGGCCACATCTACCTTGGTATCTACCCTGGGATTAAGCGTAACTATAGGCGTCTTGGCAGTTATAATCTGGTCCCTCGAACCTGTCTTAAAGTTTATACTCTCAATATTTGACTCGTTACCTATCGTCAGTTTCACAGTCTTTTCAATATATACATCATTGTTTTGATATTTGCCCTTATAATGTACCACATATTCCTTTGCCACAGGGTCAAAAAATTCAGTTAGAGGTTCCACATCATACCAGTTGTCTCCATCTGCTGGTAAAAGACTGCTGATATTGATATTTGAGATGTTTCTGCCAACTATACTCACCTGCTTCTGTTCAGTTTCCCTTGCCTCCTGAGGATTTATCTGCTCAGGATATATGGTGAGGGCATTGGCTACAGAGATGTATGTAAATCCACCTATCTTCCTTACCTCGCTTCCATCCACGGGATTATAGACATATACATCCTTAGCCCCCTCATCAGCTGATGGTGGAGTAACAGCCGTTATAAATGTCGTACCGGGGTTATTTGGGTCAACGGATATAGAGGTTACACTGGCTCTATTTTGGGAATCATGGCCACCTATAAAGA
Organism: Calorimonas adulescens; assembly: GCF_008274215.1. Lineage (NCBI taxonomy): Bacteria > Bacillati > Bacillota > Clostridia > Thermoanaerobacterales > Thermoanaerobacteraceae > Calorimonas > Calorimonas adulescens. The sequence continues at coordinate 154,688 of NZ_VTPS01000002.1, forward strand.
CCTGCATACCCTGTACAAATCCTGTGCCATATATTCTTATCTCCGTCCCACCATCTGTGGTACCGGAGTTAGGCTCTATACGGTCTATGGTAAGCCCTGCAGGTGTATAGACCACCGTAAACTCGTTTTTCAATGTGACCTGGACATCATTTCTATATACCCCATCCTGTACTATCTTTTTTCTTATGGATATATCCTTATTTGTCCTATCACCAGCTTCAGGTACAGTTACTGTCATAGTATCCAAAGAATTGGTATTGTTTATTTGAATGTTATTTTCATCCACCGGGATGCTCGATTTAGCAATAACTACAGATGCAACATCAGAAACACTCTCGGGCAGGTTCGTACCCGTTATGGTAAGCTTATCACCAGGATAAGCTCTTGTCTTATCGATATTCTGTATATGCGGCAACTCATTGAAAATAAAGCCTTTACGGATAGCCAAACCATTATTATTGTTTCTTACGCTCACCTCGTAGACAGTTGTACCATCGTTTACTATCTGCTCCGGTACCTCTGCTACAATCCTCAAGCTGTCTTTTGATAAGAGTTTAACCTCTCCCTTTAGCGAGGAAAGACCGCCCACGCCATCGGTGCCACCAATCATCAGTTCCTTCAGGTCAAAATTTTCACCATCAATAATAAGCTGTCTTACCTCTTTAGTACCTGTAATATTGCCCAAACTGTCCCGTATGAATGTGGTCTCCACATTAAGATAAACATCACTTATTACAGGGTCTTTAACAAAATTGAATTGAAGTGTGTCGCTGGTAGTTGAACCGTCTGCTGAGACTTTTATATTATCTATAATTATGTTGGCTATGCCAGTATACAGGGGTGCTTTGTTGCCTTCAGTATCTTTGAATTCATTTGTTGGAGGTATATAGATTATAATTTGTTTCCTTGTAGTCGAAATAGTAGGATCTGTTTTATACAAAACCCCATTGTAATAAAATTCCAATCTGACAGTAGTTCCTGCATCAAATTCATGGTCCGCATCAGCACTGACTGTTATCTGGCCACCATGTCCTGAAGACACAAGATTGGTGTCTATGGATACAACATGGTCTGCGGCATATATATAGCCCTGCGGAAGTAAAGAGAACAATATAGACATGATTACAATTAGACAGAGAGCCCTCCTCATAGGTTGTTCCCCCTTAGCAGCATTTCATATGACTTTCAACAATAATTGACACGTGTATCGTACTGACAATATCCACACACCTGAATATATATCGACAGGAAACGATATAAAATTAAGTCCATTTTCATTATACCATCTTCCACTCTGGTTGTAAAAAAAATGCTGCACATAAAGTGCAGCTATATGAATTGGGTTGGGGCATCAACTTTCATGTTTTATATTACAACTATCGACAAAATATCACAATAGGAAAATAGTCTCATTTATTTAATCAATTACGTTTACATGTATGTTGTTTCTTTCAACACATTTCTTAAGCGGATTTATTACCTGCTGGTTATCAAAAGCCGACCGTAAAGATTTTCCGACTATTATCTCATTCACTTCATTGTTTTTTGCAAACTCTGCCAGTGTTTCGTATATCTTTTTACCAGACAGTATACTGACACTTCCACCCTGGGCCTGGGCTTTGTTAAATAATTCCAAAAGTATGTCATGCTCTTCTAAATGCTTGTGGAGGTCATCGTCTTTGTTTACATAGACGACAGAAAACTCTCCCTTCATCTCCTTCGCTCTGTCGTGGCCAGCTTTAATGAGCCTTTCACAGCTCCTCTGAGGAGTAATACAGACCATTATTCTGTATTTACTTCCAGAGTTAAAGTTGTCAATCATTTAAGCCACCCTCCCACTTTGTGGTTATATTAACGCAAAACTCCTCATAAGCAGGTAACGAAACACCCCTTTCTTGTCTTTATATACCTTGAGTACATCCTCATATTTTAACCTTACCTTGTCCAGTTCTTCATCTAACGGCGGTCTATTGCCATACAATGTTTTCTCGCATATATTTATAATATCGGTCAGTTCAACTACGCCTTTTGCTCTAAAGGAATATTCTCTGAGCGTCTCACCATCCATTATGTTTATACCTGTATGTTTTAAGACGTTAATTATCTTACCACTATAATACAGTACCAGCTTGGTTTTAGAAAGCCTTTTTATTAAAAAATATGATCTTAAATGCGTTATTATTATAATAATACATACTGTCAATGGTATAACCAGCCAGTAGTAAAGATTTACCCTCTCTACATTCGGTCTGGATGGTGTACCTTGAAGTTCATCTACATTTATATCAGGTCTAATCTCTTTATCAGGTATTACAGGTTCTTCTGGTATTACATTCAACTGAGTAGATACAGGGGTATAATTAAAACCATTATAGAGAGGCGTTGGGTCAAAACTCATCCAACCGAAATTATTAAAATACACCTCCACCCATGCATGAGCCATAGAATTCCTTATAAAGTACACTGTCCCGCTATCTGCTTCAGACGGCATGACATAGCCCTCCACATACCTTGCTGGTATCCCCTGTGTCCTTAGCATGATTGTCATTGCAGTAGCAAAATATGTGCAATAACCTTCCTTCAAATCAAAGAGAAAGTAATCCACAAAATCCCTGTCTGGAGGAGTCTTCGGTACATTCAGCTCATATTTCATGCTCCTCAAATAGTTCTGTACTGCCATAACCTTGTCATACGGGTTATCCATGCCTTCGGTGATTGCTGCAGTAAAATCCCCTATACGGGATGGCAATCCTTGGGGTAGATGGAGATATTTTTTAACCTCAGCAGGATAATCATAGCCCGACGCCCTAATTTTTGCAAAATCTACATAGGGAACTGCTGATGTCACCTCATAACTTTTTTCTCCTGCATTTGCTGAACGCACTTCATAGTCCTCATCTATATAATAACCGCTGTTGCTATTTAAATCAATCGATAGGGGAGGATATGAAGTAAAAATTAATTCCCCTGGGCTATATTTTGTAATTTCCTGGACGATAGAACGGAATGATACCTGATCATCAAAGGGCTGTTTAATATGGCCGTTATCATCCATATAGGTCCACCTGTATTCCCCCTTATGCCATCCTTTGCCGTCGTATTCATCATACACCCTGCCTCGCAAATAGGTACTTTCAGGTGAAATCACCTTCATCACAACATTTTCGTCCACATTCCTTGGACCGCCCAGCTCCACATACTCCTGTGTGTTTTCGACATTTCCGGTAGATGTGGTGTAGTTTTTAAATATTACTGTAGCGAGATCTTTTATTTTATCAATCTCAGCAGGTTTAAAAGCTGGCGGTAAAAAATACGACAGGACAAAGGTACAGGCAACCAGTGAGCATATCCACACGTTCGAATGAAGATTTTTAAAACCGTCAACGAAATATACTGATAAAAATATCAAAACTAAGGCCAAGAGATATGCCGCAGTATTAGCCGCATCGACCCCAATATATGCCTGAGAAGCAAGTAGAGAAAATCCCCCAAGTCCTATATAAAATATATATTTCTTATCCTGTATCAGAGAATAGGTGCAGTACCCTATAAGTATAAAAGAGATAAACATAAGTATATACGCATATCTAATGTTGATAGGATAATCACCATATATAAAGCCGGCAGTCCATATCAAAAATGTGGCAATCCCCCTCATAATATTAGGTATATACCTATAAAACACTATAAAAAACACCGGTACTATAATAATGCTTCTCCTTAAGAATGGAAACTCGGAAAAAAGAACAACGGCTGCCGTAAGCATAAGTGATGCCGCAGCAATATAATTTACTGCTCTTACTCCCATTATAGCGATTCCAGTAGGTATATCTATCATAAAGCTAATTAAAAATGTAAATATCAGCCTGGCCTTTTGACTCTTCAAAGATACCCCTCCATCTTGAAGGTGTAATTATCCTTTCTTCCGGCCAATTCTCGTCTTCAGCCACGGTAAAGATCCAACAATCAAAGGCGTGCTGGATCTTCAAAATATCTGCATCTACAGCCGGAGCAATGATAACATCCGGCCTAAAGTCCACCGATGATATCATGCGGTACAGCCCCTCATAATCCGACCCATCAAATTTAATATCAACAGATGCCTCAACTAATTCTTTAAAATCCATGCCGTTTTTTATAGCATACTGTCGCCACTCCTTGTTCGCACTCAAAACCTCGCATTCTATCCCATGCCTATAAAAGGAACTGACAACAGTAAGTAACAGGCTTAATGCATTCTCCTCGTCCATGTCATTGTACATGTTCTGCCTCATATCACACAATACCCTCAGGCCATTTTTTGTGGCGTCCGGGTACTCTTTAACCTGCAGCTCATCCAGTTTTGCCGAGAGTTTCCAGTGTATCATTCTCAGATTATCGCCTGGAACATATTTTCTTACGTTGTAAGAGATGCCGTTGCCATGTCTCTTCAAAAGTGTACCTGTGCCATTGTCATATCTCAAAAGATCCAAGATGAAATCACCGTTAAATATTTTAGGATAGACAGTAACCCATGACATTGAAGGTATCTCAATAAACCATTTAAAAAGCTTAAAGGGTTCTAATGATTCGATGTGCACAGGGCCAAGGTCGTATCGTCCTCTCTTTTCAAAAGTCGTCTCACCCTTGAGGGCAAACTGCCTGAAGGGACCTATATAACTTATCCTATCCTCAAATTCAAGCGACTTTATTGATACCAATACATTAAAGACGGGTAAAAAGCTGTCATTTTGCAATACAACCTCATATGTAAACCTCTCTCCCCGAAATATATCTTGCTTTGCAGCAAAAACAATGGCAGACATTTTCTCTTTTGTATAAATGCTATAGAGGTACTCTAAGAGAATCAAAATACCTGTACCGTAGAAGATACTATAAAACGTACGTGATCCCAAGAGTATAATAAACAGAATAGATAACAGCAACAGGCTATACATGTACCTCACCACGAGGCACCTTAACATTCCTTAGTATCTCCTCTATAACCCCTTTAGCGCCAATTCTATCAAACTTTACTGTTTTAGTAAGGACCCTGTGTGGCAGCACATACAGGGACATTTTCTTTACATCGTCAGGTATAACATAATCACGCCCCTTTATATATGCATAGGCCCGGCTTGCCTTTGCAAGTTGCAGGGCTCCTCTCGGGCTCACCCCAAGGCTTATAAAATCATTTTTTCTCGTGCCATCTACAATATCCAGTATATACTCCTCAACTTCATCAGACATATAAACCGTCTTGGATTCAATTATCATATTTTCAAGGTCTTCTGAAGATAAAACCGGTTCTATCTCATCCAGCGGGTCTCTAACCATATATTCCTCTATAATCTCTCTTTCCTCTGACCTCTGAGGATAACCCATGGATATCTTCATCATAAACCTGTCCATCTGTGACTCAGGTAGGGTATACGTACCCTCAAATTCAATAGGATTTTGTGTCGCAAGCACCATAAATGGGTATGGCACCCTATATAGTGTCCCATCCACGGTTACCTGTTTCTCCTCCATAACCTCCAGAAGGCTGGATTGTGTCTTTGGAGTGGCGCGGTTTATTTCATCTGCAAGCAGTATGTTCGTAAAAACCGGCCCTTTAATAAACCTGAACTCCCTGGTGGCCTGATTATATATGTTCAAGCCCGTTATATCTGTTGGCAGCACATCCGGTGTAAACTGCAACCTGTTAAAGCTTAAACCCAAAGACTTGGAGATGGCCTTTACCATGGTTGTCTTTCCAACCCCCGGTATATCTTCAATGAGGATATGGCCCTCACCTATCAAGCATGTTAGAATCAACTCTACCACATTTCTCTTGCCCTTTATAGCTTTGCCCACACTCTTAATTACTTCCTCTATTTTTTCTTTCAAGCGGCTCACCCCGGTATATTTAATATTGTTAGTCTTCACGTAAAATTATATTTATCTTGTAGCCACAGTTCTTGCAGACTCCCTTTTCAAATCCAACCACCCTTGTCCTGTATCCCCTCTCAACTATAATGGAACGGCATACCGGACAGTAAGTATTCTGATCTGATCCAAATACATTACCTACATAGACATAGTTTAAATACCTGCTTGCTATCTTTTTTGCCTCCATTATAGTTTCTACTGGTGTTGGAGGTTTTTCCATCCTGTACTGTGGAAAATATCTAGAAAAATGCAGAGGCATGTCTTTACTTATGGATGAAAGCCACATTGCCATTTCCTCAATTTTTGACATATCGTCGTTTAGGCCTGGGATTATCAGATTTGTAATTTCCACATGAGTGTGACTGGATGATATCTCGATAGTCCTTTTTACATTCTCAAGTTTTCCCTTGCATATGCTTTTATAGAACCAGTCTCCACCTTTTAAGTCTATATTCATTGCATCTATATACGGCAAAAGCTCTTTTAACGGTTCCTCTTCAATATAGCCATTGGTCACAAGTACATTCTTAAGTCCGTGTTCTTTCGCAATTTTGGCTGTATTTAACACAAACTCATACCAGATAAGCGGCTCATTGTAAGTGTATGCTATCCCTATATTGTCCTTATAGCTTTCTGCTATTTTAATTATATCACTTATACTGCTGTTTTCCATAATGGGTACCTGCTGCGATAATTCCCAGTTCTGACAAAAGCTGCACTTAAAATTACAGCCAAAGGAAGAAATGGACAGGATAGATGAGCCGGGATAAAAGTGATAAAGAGGCTTTTTTTCGATAGGGTCCATCGAAATGGCAGAAATTTTCCCGTAGTTTAACGAATAGAGTCTCCCTCCGATGTTTTTTCTTGCCTTACAGGCCCCCACGCCTCCATCCACAATATGACAATGGACAGGGCAGAGATAACAATATACTCTCCCCCTGTCCTCTTTTTTATAATACATGGCTTCATTCATGCCTTACCACCTCAAACCGGTATAGCTCGTAGTCTTCATTGGGCACTATCCCCGCCTTACGCAACGCTATATTTATCTGTTCGTCTACAGAATCTACTCCCTCTAAATCTGGCAAAAGCACACCGGTCCTAAAGCCTTTTTTAACAATTACCCCGTATCGCTTAGGATCTAAAAAACTCCTGTCTTTTACTGGTTCTGGTTTGGAAAGAACGTCAACCGAGTATACTATTGCACTCAGTTCATCTTCAGTCACTGGATAAAACCGTGGATCCTCCGTACCGGCACTTACAGCATTGTGAATAATTTCTTCCGCTATATTTTTCCTCACAGGACTTATGGTACCTATACATCCTCTAAGTTCCCCTCCTTTTTTTAGAGAAACAAATGTACCTGCCCTTTTATTATACATTTCCTCTGGCAACCCTTCCGGCACAGGTATAATCATATGCCTGGTAATGTAATACTCTAAGCTTTGCTTTGCAAGGCGAACATATGGATCCATCTTTTTATCTGCCTCCATGCCATTATTCTTATAATCATCTTTCACAATAAATTCTGCAACACCGTATCCAACGCCAAATGGTCCCTCATGAGATATAATCCGTGGCACCACATTGATACTGTCCAATATACCAAGCATGATGAGTATAGACCTGAAGCCACACTCAGCTGCTTCTTCAATAAGACCTTTATCCATACCCAGGATATCATCAACCTTCATTTGACCCAGCAGCTCTAATATCCTTTCATCAAAAATTTTCCCTTTCGGGGTATACCCATTTGGAGAATTCATGGTGAGCTTGTGGGAAAGGTCGCCGCTGGCTATGACAACTACGTCATCTTCCAAGGATTTAATCACTTTTTGAATAATTGTACCAAACCGATAGAGTTCTTCAAACCTCAAAAACCCATAGGAGATGTGGACCAATTTAAACTTACTGTATTGTTTTGCCACAAAGTATAAAGGGACTATCGTTCCATGATCCAGTTCAAGGTCAAGGCTGTACCGTTCTGAAAGTTTTTCGTCTGCCTTAAGGCATCTTATGCCATGGCTGTTTGCCTCCTCTATAATCTTTTCTGCCATTACTATATTGTTTTCAAAAGACATATTAACATTATGTGCCCCAAAATAGCTGAGGTCTCCCAAGAGCTCTTGCATACCGTGTACGCATACCGCATCCCTGAATACATAGCCATGGGGTGAAATGATAAGGATTGTCTGCGGCTTTAAAGATGAAATTTTTTTCGATACCTCATCCATCGCATCAATAGTCTTCTGTATCCTTTTTTCTTCCCCCTTCCCAACCTCTGGAATAATAATGGGCGGATGAGGAGTCAAAAAGGAAGCAAGAACCTTACCCATAATGTAAACCTCCTTATTCTATCGTTTCAAAATATTTGTTTATCCCGAGATATATTGCCCAAGCTATCTTTTCTTGATACACATCATCAAGCAGGAGTCTATACTCATCTGGATTGGACATAAATCCGCATTCCACTATTACTGAAGGCATGTCTGTATTATTAAGCACATAGTAGCTGCTGGATGTTGCCGCCTGCCTTTTGTTCCCTCTATCCAGTATTTTTATCAACTGTTCTTGAATGCTCTCCGCTAATATTTTACCATTTTTTGAACCGGAATGGTAAAATGTTTGCGCTCCAAAATATTTTGATTGTGAAAAACTATTGAGATGTATGCTTACAAAAATATCCGCATTATTTTTTCTGGCTATTTCCATGCGTGCTTTCATATCGCTGCTTTTAGTCCTCCCCAAGGCATTATTATCATTTCTTGTAAGGACAGCCTTGCCTCCTGATTCATTTATTAACCTCTTCAATTTTTTTGCAATTTTCAGGTTTATTTCCGATTCTTTAGTGTAACCTATCGTCTTACCGGGGTCCCAACCACCATGACCCGGATCAATAACTATCACCTTTGATGTTGCTGGAAGGCTGAAGGTCGATATAGTCTGTGTCTTTATGTAAAATGTCGAAAGAATGATAAGGAAAAGTGATAGATATGTAGCGATTTTGATATCAGACAAGTACATATCTCCTTTCTTGAAATATTCCTATGGTAATTTTATGCTTGGTAGTAAACAAAATTGATATTGATACATAGCATATATTAGCAAGAAAGGAGGGAATTAAATTGATAACAAGAAGAATAACCTATATAGTAAGGCCTGGTGATACCCTGTTTTCTATTTCCAGAATGTTCAACGCATCCGTGGATGACATCGTCAGAGAAAACAATATTATAAACCCAGCGTTGATATACCCTGGAATGCAGCTTGTTATTCCTTTAAGAGGTGTATTGTATACCGTAAGGCCTGGCGATACGGTTTATGATATTGCCATGAGGTTTGGAGTACCCTATGAAGCCATAATCTATGCCAACAATCTGGTCTACCCATATGTGATATATCCAAATACTACTATATTTATCCCCGGTGGCAGAGAATCAGGTACGGATGGTATACCACCTCGCCCAAGCACACAGTACCCATTCCCACCTTATTATGGATATCCCTATCCACCATGCTATGGATATCCCATGCCATGCCCGCCATTTGGAGGATACCCGTTTCCTCAGCAACCGGCACCAATCCCCACGCCAACACCACCGTCTGTTCCCACAATGCCAGAACCAGGCGAATATTTCACCTATACTGTAAAACCAGGGGACACACTGTATGAGCTTGCAATGCTCTTTTGTACCACAGTAGACGCTATAGCAAGGGCTAACAATATCAAAGACCCCAATAAAATTGACGTTGGTCAAAGACTAAGAATTCCTGTATCGGAAGGGAGGCTCAGATATTATACTGTGAGGCCAGGTGACAGCCTTTATGAAATTGCAAAAAGATATAACACCACCATTGAATCCATTGCAAAGGCAAACGACATCGCAGACCCGGCAAAAATTTACCCCGGCCAGAGGCTTGTCATTATTGTCGGCTGCAAACCAGACCCATAAAGGATTCCTTTTTGTATTGGCTTATATATAAAAGGCGGCAACAGCCGCCCTTTATATGTTTATCTCCCTCAATATTTTATCTCTCAAAAAATTTGCATTTTTCTTTATATAGTTTGATTGCTTTCATTACCTAATCATAGGCCATAGTATCTTCATCAATCAGCTCTGTAAGGTGCTCCTTCAGCTCTTTACATTCGTTATAAGTATAATTGAGAAGGTTAATCCCCATTATCCCAAGAGATACTCCCAAACTTGAAGCCATGGCAGACACGTTATTCCTGGGCCTTGTATACTATACTGCCTCTTTTTATCACGGTATTTGAGAGGTTTACCCCTAGATGATAGGGGATGTAATTGAGGTTTGGGGCATCAAAGATAACCACATCACCAGCCTTCCCTTCTTCTATACTACCTATCAGTTCTCCCATACCAATTGCACAGGCTGCATTAAGTGTTGCAGCAGTCAATATCTCTTCGGGAGTCATTTTTAGTTTTATTGCCGCCATATTCATAACAAGCTGCATGGATTCTGTTGGTGAGCTGCCTGGGTTATAGTCTGTAGCCAGGGCAACTGCCATGCCCATCTCTATCATGTCCCTTGCCCTGGCAAATTTTTCTTCAAGGCTAAAGGATGTCACCGGGAGCAGGACAGCAATAACATCGGCTTCTTTCATCTTCATCAGACCTTCATCGGTTGATGCAAGCAGGTGGTCTGCGGAAACTGCTTTAAGCTCTGCAGCTAGTTCCGCACCGCCCATTGGATTTATCTCATCAGCGTGTATTTTAAGCCCTAAACCAAGTTCTCTCGCCCTCAATAGTATGTATTTAGAATCATTAATATCAAACACTCCTTCTTCACAGAACACATCGCAGTACCTGGCCAGGCCCTCTTCTGCCACTTTCGGCAGCATGTCTTCAACCACCAGGTGGACATATGCATCTTTGTCGCCCATGTATTCTTCTGGTACAGCATGGGCACCCATAAACGTAGGTACAATGTCTATTGGCTGGAGTGAATCCAGGTTATGAATAAGCCTTAGAAGCCTTAGTTCCTGTTCGGTATTTAGTCCATACCCGCTCTTTACCTCAGCCGTCGTCGTACCGTATTTGAGCATTCGCCTCAGCGATTTTAGTATTTGTGAGATTATAGCACCATCACTGGCTGAGCGTGTTGCTTTAACCGTACTTAAAATTCCTCCCCCATTCTTAAGGATTTCAAGATATGTCATACCATGCAGTTTCAATGCCATTTCATTCTCTCTTGAACCTGCATGGACAAGATGTGTATGAGGGTCTACAAGCCCTGGGGTTACAACTTTCCCTTCGGCATTTATTGTATTCTTTGCTTCTATCCTTGAGGATTCCCCCTCTGCCACCTCTACTATAATTCCATCATCAATGGCTATATATCCATTTTCTATTATCTGTATATCACCCATTTCTCTACCCTTTTTAGGGGTAGAACCAAGGGGTGTAGCTATTGTAGCACACTTTATAAGGGTGTCTACTTTCATGGCTTACACCTACTCATATATATAGTTTTCCAGTATTTGTTCGTTCCTAAAGCCATGAAGCTGCAAATAACTAACAGCGGTTTCTAACAGGGCCTCAGAAGGAACCAATCCAACTATCTCTGTCTCTGCTATGCTGACACCATATCTTGAAGCCTCAGCTTTAATCAATTCATAGACCCTGTGTAATGGAGTCTTTTTATAGTCAGTCATATTCATAGATACCTGCACCATCTTCTTATCCTCAAGATTAACCCCGACGGCCTTTACATATCTGAATCCTCCACTAGAGTTCCTCACAGCCCTTGCAATGTTCTTTGCTATGTCTAAATTCTGTGTGTTTAGGTTCACATTGAAGGCTATGAGCGGCGGCCTGGCCCCTACCGCTGTGACTCCGCTCTTTATGTTAACCTCTCTTGGTCCAAAGTCTGGTTCCCATCCTGGTTGTTTTATCTTATCAAAGAATCCCTCATACTGACCCTTACGTATATAGGCCAGGTCTTCTCTCTCCGGTTTTGTCGCAGCCGCCTCATAAAGATACACAGGAATATGAAGTTCTCCTCCTATTTTTCTGCCCAGTTCCTCTGCAAGCTCAATACATTCCTCCATTGTGACATCCTTCACCGGTACAAATGGTACCACATCAACTGCCCCCATCCGTGGATGTTCTCCAGTATGCTTTGACATATCAATAAGTTCTACTGCCCGTCTGCAGGCATTATATGCCGCCACAGCAACCTCTTCAGGTTCTCCAAGAAAGGTTACGACAGTCCTATTGTGGTTGTAGTCCGTTGAAACATCTATAAGCTTCACACCATCTATCTTTTTAATTTCTTCCACTATGGAATTTATCTTTGTCTTATTCCTTCCTTCGCTGAAATTTGGCACGCATCCGACCAGCCGCATTTTACAAGCCTCCTTTGCCTTTCTATATAAGACAATTTTACCACAATTTTTCTCCATACTGAACCAGGAAAACATTTTTCTTAGGTAAAAATAAGGGGGAAACTCCCCTTTATTCTCCCAGCATAGGTATCTTTATGCCTCTATGCCTTGCGGTCCTTACAGCTATATCATACCCGGCATCTGCATGTCTCATAACTCCGGTACCCGGGTCTGTGGTAAGGACATGTTCTAACCTCCATGCAGCCTCATCGGTACCATCAGCACATACGACCATTCCAGCATGAATGGAATATCCTATGCCTACACCGCCGCCATGATGTACTGATACCCATGTAGCGCCGGAAACTGCATTGAGAAGGGCATTTAATATGGGCCAGTCTGCTATGGCATCGCTGCCATCCTTCATTGCTTCTGTCTCCCTGTACGGAGAGGCTACAGAACCAGAATCTAAGTGGTCCCTGCCTATAACTATGGGTGCTTTAAGCTCGCCGTTTCTGACCATCTCGTTTATGGCCAGGCCGAACTTAGTCCTCTCTCCATAACCAAGCCAGCATATCCTGGCGGGTAATCCCTGGAAAGCCACCTTTTTTTCAGCCATCTTTATCCAGCGTGCCAAAGACTTATCCCCGGGGAATAGTTCTAATACTTTCTGGTCTGTCTTATATATATCTTCAGGATCTCCAGAAAGTGCTACCCACCTGAATGGCCCCTTGCCCTCACAGAAAAGGTCTCTGATGTACTCTGGAACATAACCAGGTATATCAAAGGCATTGGTAACACCCTCATCATATGCCATACGCCTTATGTTATTGCCATAATCAAACACAATTGCTCCACGCTTTTGCATCTCAAGCATAGCCTTCACATGTTCCGCTATGGCCCTTTTAGACCTTTTGATATACTCTTCAGGATTAGATTTCCTAAGCTCTAAGGCCTCCTCAAAGCTCATGCCGTTTGGGACATAGCCATTTAACGGGTCATGAGCTGATGTCTGGTCTGTTACAATATCTGGTATCAAACCGCGCCTTACAAGTTCTGGATGTACATCAGCTGCATTTCCTACAAGACCGATAGAAAGCGGCCTACCTTCCTCTTTTGCCTTCATCGCCATTTCTACAGCCTTATCTAAACTATCTGTCATCACATCCAGATATTTAGTCTTAAGTCTCTTTTCAATCCTAGACCTATCTACCTCTACTATGAGGACAACACCATCATTCATAGTAACGGCTAAGGGTTGTGCACCACTCATGCCACCCAGGCCTGCTGTGAGTGTAAAAGTACCTTTAAGGGTACCATCAAAATGCTTTTTAGCACAGGCAGCAAATGTCTCATAAGTCCCCTGGAGAATACCCTGGGTCCCAATATATATCCAGCTTCCTGCTGTCATCTGTCCGTACATGGTAAGTCCCTTTGCCTGCAGGTCCCAGAAGTCTTCCCATGTAGCCCATGCAGGCACCAGCATGGAGTTGGATATAAGGACTCTGGGGGCTCTGGTATGGGTCTTAAATACCGCCACTGGCTTACCTGACTGTACCAAAAGTGTCTCATCCTCATTCAGGTTTTCCAGACTTCTTACTATTGCGTCAAAACACTCCCAGTTGCGAGCGGCCTGGCCAGCACCTCCGTAGACAATAAGGTGTTCCGGGTCCTCTCCCACCTCAGGGTCCAGGTTGTTCATAAGCGTCCTGTATGGAGCTTCAATCTGCCAATTTTTGCAGTGCAGCTCATTCCCCCTCGGGGCTCTTATAACTCTTGTCATAACATCCCCTCCATAATTTTAAATAATATTTGCAGCAATAAAAGGACTCCTAAAAACTTTTCAAAATGTACGCATTTGCCCACAGTATTTTCAAGTCATTCCCGTCTTTCATTTAGTGGTGGAAATGATTCATATATAAAATTAAGACTCTCTTTAATTTTACCACTGTAACTAATATTGTAACAGTCTATCTTGAGATTTTCTTCAACAGCCCTCTAAAAAATAACTGAGATTATTTTGTCCTTGCTATATTAAGTCACAGGGTTTTTAAAATTATGAAGGATTTTTACAAGAAAAGTAGAATTATATAAGTAAAAGTCGAAGAGGAGGATCAGTATTATGGAAAAAGAATTAAATGTTATTAAATTTGCCATGAGTATGGAACTGGAAGGTGAATCCTTTTATAGCAACTATTCCAAGAGTGTTAAAAATCCAGGTGCTAAAGACCTGTTTGAACAGCTTACAAAGATGGAAGAGGCACATTACAAATATCTAAAAGCTCAGTATGATAACCTCTCCAATGGTAAGCAGGTAGACAAGCCAGTTAGCGATTTTGAGAGTCCGGAGCTATTCAATAAGAGAATGGAACAGCAAGGTACGGCATCATCTTCTTTTGAAACCAGCACCTCTGATATAACGCTTTTAAGGATGGCCTACCTAATAGAAAATGACTTTATGGACTTTTATAAAAAGGCTGCAGAAAATGTTGACGATGCCGGTGTGAAAAACCTGTTTTTAAGTCTGGCTGAATGGGAAAAAGGCCATAGGGAAGCCTTAGAAAAGCAATATAAAGAGATATTTGAATCAAACTGGTATAACATGGGGTTTTATCCATTTTAAAAAGAATAGCCACAAAAGGCTATTCTTTTATCAATACTGCCCTTATGGGGCTTGCCTCAGCCCCTTCTATTTTTAGAGGAAGTCCAACAAAGAAATATTCACCAGGTTCCACTAAATACAGGTCAAGTCCTTCCACTATTGGAATGCCAGCACCAAGAAACACCTTGTGTACAGGGAAATCGTCATTTATATCAACTGTTATATAGTCAAACCCAAAGGCTTTTATTCCCTTATCTCTCAAATACTCCGCTGCCTCTCTTGTCAAATGTGTAAAGTGGTCTATAAGTTTTTCTCTATGAATATACTCCGAGTTATCAGTCTTAATTATTAGAATATCCCCTTTCTCTATTTCAAACTCATAGAGGTCTTTAGGTCTTATGACTTCAGTATTCTCAATATAAAACAGCTTTGCTTTTCCGCAAAGTTTGTCTATACCAAGCTCATTTACAGGTTGACCGTCTTTTATGAAGTGTTTTGGAGAATCCACATGTGTGCCACAGTGAGAACCTATAGCAAACATGGAGAGAATATATTCAAACTTATCTGTCGTATTATTGAGCCACTTTAAATTAAAGTGAGGGTCTCCCGGATATACAGGCATACCCTGCCATATCCTCATGCTTACATCATAATAATTCATTTTCCTAATTCAGACAGGTATTTTTCTGCATTTATTGAAGCTATTGCCCCATCCGACATAGCAGTCACCAGCTGCCTTACACTTTTTCTTCTTACATCTCCAGCTGCGAAGACACCAGGTATATTTGTCCTCATCTCTTCATCCGTCAATATATATCCATTTTCATCAAGCTCAATAACTCCCTTAACAAATGCAGTATCAGGTACATTGCCGATAGCTACAAATATGCCGTCCAGTTTTAGTTCTTTTGTCTCACCGGTTTTTAAATTTTTTACAATTGCTCCTTCTACAAACTCATTCCCTTTTATTTCTTCTATCACGCTGTCCCATATAAATTCAATCTTTGGATTCTTAAAAGCCCTCTCCTGTTCTGCCTTTGTAGCCCTAAGCTCATTTCTCCTGTGTATTAAATATACCTTTTCTGCATACCTGGTCAAAAAAACGGCATCCTCTACTGCCGTATTGCCACCTCCCACCACTGCAACTGTCCTGCCATTGAAAAAGGCACCATCACATGTGGCACAATACGACACCCCCATACCCCTGAGACGTTGTTCGCTTTCAATGCCTAACTCCCTCGGATATGCACCCATAGCCAGGATGACCGTCCTGGCTTCATACTGTTTATCTCCAACAGTAACTTTCTTAGGACTGGAATTAAAATCCACTGAAGTTATTTCACCATATGTTATATCAACACTATATTTCTTCACCTGTTCTTCCATTTTCATTGCAAGGTCAGGTCCTGAAATAGACAGATACCCCGGATAATTTTCAATGTTATATGTGGTCGCAGCCTGACCACCCAGTGCCTTCTTCTCAATTATAAGGGTTTTTAAGTTCGCCCTACCTGAATAGAGACCGGCAGTAAGCCCTGCAGGCCCCCCACCTATTATTATCACATCATACACAATAACCACCTCCATTTACTTAATTGACTGTTTATATTATATATGATATACCCTAAATATACAAAGTATAGATTAAAATGTAAAAAAATAGACAAATAATTTGTTTGCTGCCTGTTCTTATTTTATATATCCCTTTCTCTTGAGTTTATCTATGTGCTCTTCAAGTTTTTCCTCAATGTTTATCCCGTATGTCTCTTCCATGACAAACATCATGGAGACAGCTACCTGTGCCACATCTAAGAGTTCAGTTGATATGCGGTCTATAACCTCTTTTTCGCTCATATCCACCCTTTCGCCGTTCAAGCCCCTGAATTTACCTATGGCCTGAGCCAATTCCCCGGCCTCTTCCATTAGTTTCAAGGCAGTGGACTCTATGCTTGGAGTGAGATTGTTGAGTTTTGGCAAACTTAATACCTTGTAATCACTATTTTTCATAAAATCACCTTTTCTATATGAATAATATTATTATATCAGGGAAACCTAATTAATAGAAGAGGCTTATAACAGCCGGGCCAAGACTGATATATGTTCTACGGGATGTATATTAGTCGGGCAAAGGTTATTATGGGTGGCATGATTCATACTAGCCGGAGCGAAGATTGCTACGTGTGTCGAGCTTATGCATATCAGTCTCTTGATTGATATGTGTGGGGCAGATATATATAGCAGTCGAGCCAAGACTATTCAGGGTGTCGATTAGATCTGGTAAAAATTGAAGAACAATTTTTAACTTTCTTCTGTTTCTGCAACAGCCGAAAGATTGTTGCAGGAGCACTAGATATCCTTAATAGTCGGTCAAAGGTTGATGATGGGTGTTGTAATTATCTGCTGCTGCCGAAAGGTAGTATCAGGTAGTGAGAATATCTATATCAGCCGGAGAGAAGGTTGTTATAGGCTTCTTCAGTTTAATAAAAAACCCGGGCAAAAACTTATCCCGGGATTTTTTTCTCCAACTTATCTATCCTCTTATACAGTTCAATCATTCTCTTTATAAGATTTTTTTCAGCCAGCGCCGTCATAAGCTGGTCCTGAGCGTGTATTACAAGGAAATTAGGTGTTTCGCTCGATTCACCCTGTACCAGCATGTTCTGGTATTCATGACCTGCATAAAACTCTTCGTCGGCTTTTTCCAGGTGTCTTTCAGCCTCATCGAAATTGCCACCTTCCGCAGCGTCCAATGCTTCATAGGCCTCACCCCGTGCATTGCCTCCGTGAAGCACCAGGTTGTATATTATCTGTTCTAAATCCATTCGCACCACCTTTTCGTTCATTGTTTTGTTGCTTTCTCAGTCTTTAGAAGCTGTGCTTCGTACATCTTAAAGAAGGGATAGTATATCAGCCCGGCAACAAGTAAGTCTACAAGCTGCAAAACTATGGCTTTCCAGTCGCCTCCGCTGGATATAAAACCACTGAAAAATACCGGCACAGTAAATGGGAGCTGCAGAAGTGGCCTGGCCACAATATTTGCGGCAAATGCGATATAATTTATTGTTACCACTACAGCCGGTGCAACCATAAACGGTATCATCAAAATTGGGTTTAATACAATTGGTGCACCAAATATTACAGGTTCATTTATATTGAATATAGCTGGAACAAAGGCTGCCCTGCCAATAGCTTTAAGCTGTGCCGATGCTGACAGTAAAAACATTATAACCAAAGGCCATGTCGTACCTGAACCACCAAGATGTGTAAACACATGGAAAAACGGCTCCGTTACTATTCCTGGAAGAGGCTGACCTGCAGCAGCAGCTTGCGCATTGGCTGCAAGCTGATTCATCCAGAATGGATAAGCTATGGAAGAAACCACATTCATTCCATGGATACCCAACGACCATAAAAGCATCATGAGGATTATCTCCGCCAGAGCTGCAGGATAACTGTTAGACGCTGATACCAACGGTTTAAACAGGTCTATAACAAGCTGAGGCAAGGTGATATGATAGTTAGCCCATACAATCCATTCAGCGCTCCATGCCAGTACAATCATAACAAACATAGGTACCAAAGCCATGAAGCTTCTAACAACATAGGGTGGCACCCCCTCAGGCATTTTTATTACCAGACCTCTCTGGTTGAAAAACCTCACCACAATAGCTGTTACTATGCCAACAATTATTGCAATAAAAAGACCTTGACCACCAAGATAATTCAGGGCGTCACCAAAACTAACCTTTGTGATGTCCTCCGCTGGGAAACTGGTTATCAAGAAGGCCAGCATGGATATTAAACCCGTTATAGCCTCGTCCTGATCCCAACGTGCGGCCAGGCTGTACGCAGTACCAAATGCAACCATAAGTGCCATTACACCAAATGTAAGGTTAAATGGTATCATAATCTGCCCCATAATTGGTTTTATGGCATTGGCCCATGCGTTTATCGGCCCCCAATTTAAGCCTGTAGGCGGGTTAGCTATTATAAGAAATATTGCACCGGTAAGTATTACCGGCAGTGCAAAACTGCTGAATGCATCACGTATTGCCTGAAGATATACGTTCTGAGCTATATTAGCCAGAACAGGCATTAATGATTCTTCCATCCATTTCATAAACCTGTTATTATTTAGCCTATCTCCATCCATTTACAGTTCCCTCCTCACTGGGCACTACCCTTTTTATTTGCAAGGTTGATTATTTGATCCAGTATCTTCTTACCGTCCATCACTGCAAAAGCCTGCATATCCACTACATCGACGGGTATATTGTATTTGCTGGCTATACCCTCAATCTCCTTTTTCAAGTGTCTAACCTGAGGCTCCAGTAATGCCACATCATATTTTTCTGCGTTCTTCTTAAACTCACCTGTACCACCGGCATCAACAACAATATCGAGCCCTTGTTTTTTAGCTTCATCAGAAACCTTCTTAGCAAGAGAGCTGGATGTTGCTCCCCAGCTGCATAAAATCACAGCATGTATTGACATGGATATCACCTCTTATCTTTTATTGTTTCCCTTCAAGGCTTTATTTTCCAAATCTATCATCTTTATAAACAGTTTTTGCATATAATAAACACACAGTGTAAAAGAAAACCCAAACATCATCACTATTGCCCCATGCCAGAAGTCAATCTTTACCATGGTATATATGGATGCACCGCCCCAAACACCAAGTAACAGCAGATAAAAAACTCTCAACTGCGTTTTTGCAATCCCAAACATTTACATTACCATCCTTTTTATCTCATCCAAAAATTTGCCCCTGATAGCCTCCTCAATGACATTCCTCAGTTGTTTGTTATCTTCTGCAGCATTAATTTTATCTATCAACAAATTATCCTCTATCAAGGAGACGCTGATATCTCCCATCACCTCAATCCCTTCTCTGTCTTCCTCTGGAGCCAGCATTAAAAAAGCGGTTTTAATGGTCTCATTTTCATTCAATAGGTTTTTCATGGTTACTTTACCTGTTATCCTTCCTACCATTACCAGAGGATATTTAAGGCTATCAATGGTGCAGTGGTATATTACAAACCCTCTCCCAGGTAATATTATTTTCCCAAGGCTTTCCCTGTTTAAAAGCCTCTCTTTTATTGCATCCTTGCTGGTTATTAAACTGCGTCTTGAAAGGCAAGACAATAACTCATCAATCAACTCTTCTGATGTTGTGCTGTTTAATTCTGTAATATCAATGCTGTCCAGCATATTTAACATGTGTCTGCCATATCTGGCTATATGCATGATGTCATAATCTTTCTTTGTCTTATATTCATGTACGCTTCTATTCATTATTAGGTCGGTGTTTAGAGCATTTTTTATTTTCTCTATGTCCTCACTTAACAGTAAAGGATTTACAACAACACTCTTTATATTCATATTGTTTACCGGTATAGTTGATATTATCAGGTCTATATCCTCGTTTTCTATCCCTTCTTTTAACTTTAAACTGGATACAGCATCCACAACATTGATCTGAGGAAACAACTGAAGCTTTGATAAAAGCATCCTGGATGTTCCTATGCCACTGGCACATACCACAAGGACATTGTACTTTCTCGTGTTTCTTTCTTTTCTCTCAATAGCAGCACCAAAATGCATGGCAATATAGCCTATCTCATCGTCTGGTATAGGTATACCTGACTCACTCTTAAGAACCTCGCACACCTTTTTTGTTTTTTCATATAGGTCCATGTATTTTGTCTTTATATCCTCCAGCAGGGGGTTGCGAATGGCCAGGCCTGTGGACAACCTGTATAAAGCAGGCTCAAGATGGGTTAACAGGCCACTCCTTAGAAGTTCATCGTCTTTAAATGACGTACCAAAAATTTTCTCAGCCTCACTTATCAAAGAGTCTGCTAAATCATTAAGCTCGCTCCTATTACCTGTGTCCACATTGGCTCTGTATCTGGCCCCACGCAGGTGCACTGTTATATATCCTATCTCACCCTCAGGAATTTTAATCTTTAGCTCATCCTCAAGATACCCTGCAAGTGCCATGGCATAAGCATATTCTTCAGTATCCCTAAGTTCATTTAGTTTATCTGTCTCTATCTCTATACTTTCACCAGACTCAAGTCTTTTTATTGCCAGTGCCAGATGTATAATAAGCCCCATATATGAACTCTCTGCAATATAAAAGTCCAGTTCATTGGAAAGCATGGCAACAGATTTCTCAATGGCAACAACAGTTTTCTGGTCAATAACATCCAAAAAGTGACTATTAAAACTCAAATCATTTTTTGTCCTCTCAGGACTAGCCTTGTTCAAAAACTCAACAAGGGATTCTGTATCTATATTTTCATACAAAAAATCAGTAATAGCTTTCCTGAAGTCACTCTCGTCCCCGGTAACTGAAACACCAAACCCGGGCTTTGTAACAAGTAAAAGATTATGAGCTTCAAACCACTTCTCCAATTCTTTCAAGTCATAGCTTACAGCTGCTACCGATACACCAAACTTTTTTGCAAAATACTCAAGCTTTATAGGCTCCTTCAACTGGAGCAGTTCAGACAATATCAAGGTCCTGCGCTTATCAGCATCAAAGTCCAGTTGAACACCAAGCAAATCCATCCTTAGTTTTTTCAGATTGTTTGTCTCGCCCTCAAGCGTTAATCTTTCTGATGAATTTAATATGGCTATCCCATAACTTCCTATTGCTTTATTAATTGCATTGATTTCCCTATATACTGTCCTTCTGCTGACATCATATCTATTGCATATCTTTTCAATGTTTAAACTTTCACCTTCAATTAATTTATTTAAAATCTCAAACTGACGTGCACTCAGTTTAATCATGGTGGCCACCTTCTAAATGACATAAATTTAATAATTATTTTTTACCACACTTATAATTATATATCCAAGATTATAAAATTCAACAATAAGATATATAAGGCATGGCAGACCATGTGTGACATAAACTTAATTACTTCAAACATTAAGGAAGTCTCACAACGAAATGACCAAGTTTAATCACCTTTACAATATTTAAAGATATGAGAAATTGCGCTTTTATCTCCTGTAAAGAGGCTTGAATCTGAAACGGCCAATATCATCACTTCCTCATTTTTGGGCATAAAAATACCGCCTCGACCTTATAATGTCTTAGCGGTTTTGCTTTATATTATACCGTTTTAATGCCAACACTTTTAAGTATTTCAAGATTTATTTTGACTGTTATTCTCAAATTAAATTAGTCCAAAACTATCAAAATTTCTCAGATTAAATAATCCTGTGATAAAATTAATGCTAAACCAACGTGAGAATTATTTCTCACATTACTTTAGCATTAATTTTATGGAGTGATTTTTATGCAGATGATTTTCCATGTAGGGGATACTGAAGAATATTTGCATAAGGGCAAGGATTACAATTTCCCGGAGCTGCCAGACATATGCCCTCATCCTGACTGTAAGAGCAGGGCAAGATTAAAAAACATGGCTTTTATTCCCGGTGCCATTCAGATGGGTCAGGATATATTGAGGTAGCCATAAGAAGATATATATGCCCTGTATGCAGTAAGACTGTCTCATCCCTACCCGATTTCTGCCTTCCACATTTTCAGTATTCTATTGACTTGACTGTAATGTCAGTTAACGAGACTATGTCAAGAGATACAATCATCAGCTCCTTTATCGCCAAGCTGAGAGAATTTTCTCCATATACGGTGTTTTCAAGGCAGCATATATATTTCTATACCAGAAGGGTAATTGATAATCTCGGCTTTATCATGTATGGATTACGTCAGATAGACCCATGCATAAAGTTTTCTAATATCCCAAATGATAGGATGAGGGCCAGAGAGATCCTTGACATTTTAGGTAGCAGCATTCCTATCTTCTCCCAAAGATTCTATACTGCCTGTCAGAAATCATTTCTGGCCCCTCTCACATAATTTTAGCACTGAGATCATTAAATTAAAATGGGCATCAGACAATAAGAAGCTGGTTATCTCAATACTTCAGGGGTGGGATAGAGGCATTGAAACCCGGCTACAGGAGCGACCGTGGCAGATACAGAAAGATAGATACTGTTCTTTCGGAGAAGATAAGGCAAAAAAGGATAGAAAACCCCAATATGACAGGTAAACTCCTCTATGAGACACTCATAGGTGAAGAGCTGATATCCCCTGACAAGTTATCAATGTCCACATTCTATAGATTTTTAGAGGACATGCCCATAAGCTGTAATAATGAGAATGAAAAAGAAGGTAAGACAAAGAGGTTCTCCTACGAGTATATAAACGAACTGTGGCAGACTGATGTCATGTATGGACCATATATAAAAGAGGGTAAGACAAAGAGGCAGACATACCTTATCGCATATATCGATGATGCCTCAAGGCTGTGTACCTATGCCAATTTTTACTATGCCCAAAGTTTCTTATCCTTGAGAGACTCATTTAAAGAAGTGGTACTTAGAAGAGGCATCCCTAAGATGCTATATACAGATAATGGTAAGATATATAGAAGTAGTCAATTAGCGTATATATGTGCCTCCATAGGCACTACACTAATCCACGCGGAGCCTTTCTCTCCAAATTCTAAAGGGAAAATTGAGAGATTTTTCCATACGGTGAGAATGAGGTTTTTGAGTATTGTTGACCCTGCATCCATAAAGAGTATAGAAGAGCTCAATATGAAGTTTTTAAAATGGCTGGAGGATGACTGCAACACAAAGGAACATAGCAGCATAGGCATGAGTCCTTTAGACTTCTTTATGTCCCAGATATCCAGGATAAACATGTAAGGGATATAGATGCCTTAAATGAATGCTTCCTCATAAGGGTGAGCCGGAAGGTAAACAGCGATGCCACCCTTCAGGTGGAAAAGATGCTCTATGAGACTGATGAGAGGTTTTCCGGTATGCGTTTAGAGGTAAGGTATGACCCTACGTGGCTTAAAGGCAATGTACCACTTCTCCTCTATCATGAAGGAAAAAGGGTTGGAGAAGCTTATCAGGTAAACCTATATGACAATGCAAAAATACCTTTAAGACACCATGGAAACCGAAAAGGCTCAAGTAAAGACAATATTTATGACGGAAATACACCCATAGACAGTATGGATGGTTCTAAAGACCAATCAATATCCTTTAACGATATTATCGATTGAGGTAATAAAATTATGTTTACACAGTGCTACCAGGGGTGTACCCAGATTAATAAATAACCTGGTAACTACCTCACTCATCTATGCATATTCCAAAAAAACAAAAAGAGATAGATGAAGAAGCAATATACCAGGCACAAAATGAAATCAACATATGAGAGTAGTAACCCCTGCTGCTCTCATTTTATATCAAACTATCTTAAATGACAATAACAGATATTATCACAATTTAACTGCAATGCTAACTTAAAATGAAAAAGAGCCAAAACTGAGCCATGATAATTTGAGAAAAAATATGGTTATTCCTCTTAAGAGCGCCAGAGTAATTTGAGAAATTTTGGAGATTTAATCTGAGAATTGACAGTAAGCTAAAAACCTGTTGAACGTCACCTTTACTGTTGCCACCTGCATTGGTTTCAATTCCTTGGAGATAGGCTAAAAACAGCAAACGCAAGTTGCAAAACTACGAAGCGAATTTGGTTTCAATTCCTTGGAGGTAGGCTAAAAACAAAATATGGGCACAGGTGAAATTCTATGACTACTCATGTTTCAATCCCTTGGAGGTAGGCTAAAAACCTCCACCGCCATAATCAATCGTGAAACCCGAATCAAGTTTCAATTCCTTGGAGGTAGGCTAAAAACTGTTAATCCGCTTTTTTCTGCAATATCTTTTTGAGAGTTTCAATTCCTTGGAGGTAGGCTAAAAACTATATACTTTTTGCTGTGTTGATATTGACTTCCCTTGTTTCAATTCCTTGGAGGTAGGCTAAAAACTGGATATTTCCAGCTATATTTACAGTCCTGACACTGGTTTCAATTCCTTGGAGGTAGGCTAAAAACGTCCCATCGGGCTTCTGCACTCTCCACTGCCGTTCTGGTTTCAATTCCTTGGAGGTAGGCTAAAAACCCAAGAGAAATGTTCATTAAAATAAAGTGGATTTGTGTTTCAATTCCTTGGAGGTATGTACTGGCCCCCGATTATTTGGACTTAAACGACTAACACTCCTCGACTCACATTATTTCTTAAAATTTCTTCATAAAATTTGCTTGGCGTCATATAGCCCAGCGATTGATGGGGCCTTATAGTATTGTATTCCATTATAAACTTATCAAGTCCTTTTATAAACGAGCCATATCCTGCAAATTCATTTAGCATTATATACTCTTCCTTCAAAGTCCTGAAAAATCGCTCTATGTTAGGATTTCTCTCCGGGGATCTTACAGGTATTCGCTCGTGTAATATACCCTGGCGTTTG